>NZ_JBICUP010000002.1:0-93530 GCF_043198215.1 Micromonospora sp. NPDC048830 | reverse complement strand
CGCGGCCTGGGCGGCCGGCGCGGCCTGGGCGGCGGGTGCGACCGGCTTGATCGGATCCCCGCCCGGCACCCGCTTCGGCAGCGGGTCGATCGTCGGGTACGCCGTGGTCGGGCCGCCCGCCGACAGGCCGCCGGAGAACGTCGGCTGGGTCGGGGCCGGCGACGGCGCGACGGGCGGGAGCGCCGGAGACGCCGAGCCCAGGCCGCCGAACTGCACCGGCGGGGCGCTGTCCCGGGTGTCCGCCTGGCTCTGCCAGCGGGCCGGCGTCGGCGCGGACGTCCGCCACTGGTCGGCCAGCGTCGCCGCCGACGTACGGCCGGCGCCCAGCGGCTCGCCGAGCCCGAGCGGGGTCAGCGGCGCCTGCTCGATCGGGGCCGGCTGCCGCGGCGGCGCGGTCAGGGCCTGCTCACGTCCGCGCAGCGACGGCAGCACCACGGCCGAGTTGGGCAGCGTCACCTGGGCGACGGTGCCACCCTCCACGTTGCGCCGCAGCTCCACCCGGATGCCGTGGCGGGAGGCGAGGCGGCTCACCACGGCGAGGCCCATCAGCCGGAACGCGGCCACGTCCACGGTCGACGGCGCGGACAGCCGGCGGTTGAGCGAGTCGAGCTGCTCGTCGGTCAGGCCGAGGCCCCGGTCCTCGACCTGGATCAGCACGTAGTCCCGGATCCGCCGGCCGTCGGCGACGACGATCGTGTTCGGCGGGGAGAAGCGGGTGGCGTTGTCGAGCAGCTCGGCGACCAGCCGGACGACGTCGTTGACCGCGTGCGCGGCGACGGAGATGTCGGTGTCGACGGTGCCGAACTCGATCCGGTTGTACTGCTCGACCTCGGACTGGGACGCCCGCAGCACGTCGATGAGCAGCGCGTCCTCGCGCCGCGGCACGCCGGAGTCGGCGCCGGCGAGGACGAGCAGGTTCTCGTCGTTGCGGCGCATCCGGGTGGCCAGGTGGTCCAGCTCGAAGAGCTTGGCGAGCCGCTTCGGGTCCTCCTCGCCGCGCTCGATCGCGTCCAGCTCGCCGATCATCCGGTCGACCAGGGTCTGGCTGCGCCGGGCCAGGTTGAGGAACATCGCCGAGACGCTGGTCCGCAGGGCGGCCTGCTCCGCCGCGATCCGGACCGCCTCGCGGTGGACGACGTTGAAGGCCGAGGCGACCTGGCCCACCTCGTCCCGGTTGGCGAGCTTGATCGGGTCCCGGACCTCCCGGACGATCTCCTCCACGCCGCCGTCACCGACGCTGCTGATGTTCTGCAGCCGGGCGACCGCGTCCGGCAGGTCGCGGTCGGCCACCTGCAGGGCGCCCTCGCGCAGGCGGCGCAGCGAGTGGTTGAGCGAGCGGGCCAGCACCACGGCCAGCGTGACGGCGATGACCAGGGTGAGCAGCACCAGCAGCGACTCGATGACGGCCTGCCGGATGACGGCCGCGCGGGCGTCCTCGGTCTCGGCGAGCAGCCGGTCCTGGAGGCGGATCTCGGCCCAGCGCATCAGGTCGTTGACCGAGCCGATCGCGGACGAGGTGTCGGCGGCGGTGACCAGCGGGGCCTGGCCGACGGACCGGGTGATGTCGGCGGCCATCCGGTCGGCGAGCACCACCGCGTCGCCGGAGACCGTGCCGTCGACCAGCGTCCGCTGGGTCGGGTCGGCCACCAGCGAGAAGGAGACCAGGGCCTCCTGCTGGCTGGTCAGGGTGGCGACGAACGAGGAGAACTGCTCCTCGTCGATGCGGCCGGCCGAGAGCGCGGTGAAGGCGACCGACTCCTCCTCGGCGACCGCCGCCTTCGCGTGGGCGAACGCCGCCACCGCCCGCCGCCTGTCCGCCAGGCCCTCCTGGCCGGGCAGCTGGGCCAGGGCGTCGCCGTAGGAGACCAGGTCGGTCAGGATGACGCCGTAGCGCAGCGCCGCCTCGGCCACCGGCATCTGCCGCCGGTCCAGCACCTCCTGCCGGGTGCTGTTCAGGGTCCTCAGGTGGTCGTCGATGGCCTTCAGCCGGTCGCGTACCGCGTCCGGGACGTCGCCGATCGCCCCGCGCTCGGCGTTGTACGCCTCGATCCGGGTGTCCGTGCTGCGCACCCGCAGGTTGAACGCGTCGGCCTTCTCCCCCGGCCGGGCCAGGTAGTTGGCCGCCGCCATCCGCTCCTTGTGCAGGTCCTGGGTGAGCGCGGAGATGTCGACCGACAGCGCGGTGAGCGAGCGGAGCTGGGTCGCCTCGACGGCGCCCTGGCCGGTCGAGATCAGGCGGATGGTGGCCAGCGCGATGACCGCCGCGACCGGGACGACCAGGATCAGCGCCAGCTTGGAACGGATGCGGGCGTCCCGCAGCCGCGGCAGTCGGCGACCCCTGCTCCGGCGCTCGGGCTTGCCGCTCTCGGGCAGGGTGGTGGGTCCGGTGCTCACGACATCGCCTCCGTCGTTCTTTCCACGCCTGAACCGCCGACCCGTGCCCGGCGCAGCGGACAGCGCCGCGCGCGGCACGGCCGCGATTTCACCAGAGAAGATCGTGTTTGGGAAGTCGCAGTGAGGTAGGAAACGGTCGAGCTCCACTCATCCCGCGATCCGGTCACCTTATACCTTCATTTCCGCAAGCCCCTGAGCAGGGGATATAACTCTGGAGTGGTCGTCCGATAATGCAAAGTAAGCTTTTGCAGACGTCGAGGCACCCCAACATGTGGGACGCTTGTCCCGAAAGAGCCGCGGGGCATCCGCGCTTGACCACAGGCCCCAGCATTGGCAAGGTTTTGCAGGCTTCGCGCACACCGTACGGCAACCAATCCCGTTTCTCCAATGAGGACGGATCAAGCGGCGGTGACCGGGCATCATCCGCGCCGCACCTGGAGGACTGAGTTGAGCCCCATCCGCTCCGTGACCATCACGGCGCTCGCATCGGCCCTCGTGGCCACCACGCTCACCGGCTGCCAGTTCGGCGCGGCGGAGCAGGACACGAGCCCCATCGTGATCGCCGCCGACCTGGAACTGTCCGGCCCCGCGGCTCCGGTCGGGAAGGCCTACCAGCGCGCGCTGGAACTCAAGGTCGAGCAGCTGAACTCCTCCGGCGCCCTCGGCGGCCGGACGATCGAGCTCAAGGTGAAGGACAACCGCTCGGACGCGAGCGAGTCGCTGCGCAACATCGACGACTTCAGCAGCGATTCGCGGGTGAGCGCGATCATCATGGGCGGCTGTAACGAATGTGCGATCGGCGCCGTAAAGACGATCAACGACAAGAAGATCCCCACCATCGCGCTCGCCGCGGCGAGCGCGATCGCCAACCCGGTCGCGGAGCGCCGGTACGTCTTCAAGCTCGCCCCGAACGCGGCCGACAGCGCCGCCGCCCTCACCACCGAGATGCGCCGCCGCGGCATCCGTAAGGCCGCCGTGCTGTACGCCGACGACAGCTACGGCCAGGAGGGGCTCACCGCGCTGGGCAGCGAGTTCGAGAAGGCCGACATCCGGCTGGTCGGCAGCGAGAAGGTCCGGACCACCGTCACCGACGTCAACGAGCCGGTCGGCACGCTGACCGCGGGCAAACCGCAGGCGCTGGTCGTCTGGACGCCGCCGGAGCAGGCGATGCTGGCGGCGACCGCCGCCCAGTCGGCGGGCTTCAAGGGCTCGCTCTTCTTCGACGCCGCGGCCGCCGGCGACCTGTTCCTCGGCGCCTCGTCCCGGTCGACCGACAATGCGACGCTGATCTTCACCCAGACCATGGTGATCGACGACGTCATCGCCACCACCCCGGCCAAGGCGGCCCGCCGGCAGTGGTTCCAGGACTACACCGCCCGGTTCGGCGGCTACCACGGCTTCTCGTCGTTCGCCGCGGACGCGGTGCAGCTCATCGCCGACGCCGAACTGCGGGCCGGCGGCCCCGCCGGCAAGGTGAACCGGGACGGCCTGCGCGACGTGCTCGAGACGTCCCAGATGGACGGCCTGTCGGGCCCGATCCGGATGACCCCGGACAACCACTCGGGCCTGATGCCCCAGGCCCTGACCACCCTGGTCGCCCGGGGCGGCCGGTGGCGCCTCGCCGGCTGATCCCACGCCGACGGAGAGAGTGCCCGCGCCGGATTCCGGCCGGGCGCTCTCTCCGTTTCCGGGAGCTCAGCGGGTGGAGGTCGTCTCCCGCACCCACGGCAGGGCCAGCCGCTCCGCGAGGACCAGCGCCGAGTAGAGCAGGATGCTCACCAGCGCCACCAGCATGATGGCGGCCCAGGCGGTCGCGGTGTCGCCGATGCCCGCGTACTGCGTGACCACGTACCCGAGGCCGCTCTCGCCGGCCTGGAACTCGCCGATCACCGCGCCGATCGCGGCCAGCGGCATGGCGACCTTCAGGCCGACGAAGATCTGCGGCAGCGCGGCGGGGAGCCGCACCTTGCGGAACGCCTGCCACCAGGACGCGTTCAGCGAGCGGGCCAGCTCCGCGAGGTCCGCCGGGGTGGTGGTCAGCCCGGTCGCGGTGGACAGCACGATCGGGAAGAAGCAGAGCAGGAAGACCATGGTCAGGATCGGCTTCTGACCCCAGCCGAGCGCCACCACCAGCAGCGGCCCGAGGGTGATCTTCGGTACCGCGTTGACCGCGACGAGCAGCGGGGTGAACATCCGCTCCACCGTCCGCGAGGCGGCGAGCGAGAGTCCGAGCAGGATCCCGGCCACGGACGACAGCGCGAAGCCGAGCAGGATCTCCCACAGGGTGTCGCCGGTGTGCCCGAGCATCTTGTCCGGCTTGTCGGTGAACGCCGTCAGCACCGAGCCGGGGGTGGGCAGAGCGGCGGTGTGGACCAGTTCCAGCCGGGCGGTGAGCCACCACACCGCGAACGCGACCAGCAGGCCGGTCGCGGGCAGCAGCGCCCCGTTCACGCCGGCCCCCAGCCGGGCGCCGAGGCCGGGCCGCCCGGCGGACGCGCGGGCGGGACCGGCGGCCTGGGACGCCACCGCGGGCTCCGGTGACCGCAGGTCGGTCATCTTCTCCTCCTCTGTGTCCGGCGGGGGCCGGGACGGAACGGGGGGTACGCCCCGCCGGAGGCCGGCGGGGCGTACCCCCTTCCTGCACGGTCGAACAGGTCAGGCCTTCGGCGCGAGGTTGAAGTCGATGACCTGGTCGGGGGTGATGTTCTGCTTGAGCGAGCCCGCACCCTGCAGGATGGCGATGGCCTTGGCGACCCGGCCGCTGTCCAGCGTGCCGATCGCGGTGCCGGAGTTGCTCGACCGGACGTACCCGGCCATCAGCTGCAGCTCGGCGGCGGCCGCCGCCGGTACGGTGGCGTCGACGTTCTTCTTCAGGATGTCGGCCGCCTCCTGGGGGTTGGCCAGGGAGTACTCCAGGCCCTTGAGCAGCGCGGCGGTGAACCTCTTCACCATCTCCGGCTTTTCCTTGGCCGTCTTCGACGAGGTGATCAGCGCGTTGCCGTAGAGGTCCTGCATCACATTGCTGTACGGCAGGACGACCGGCGTCTTCTTGGTCACCGCCGCCACCGTGGGCTGACCGACGACGAACTGGCCGATCCCGTCGACCTGGCCGGAGGCCAGCGTGCCCATCAGGGTCGCCGGCTCACCGTTGACCCAGGTCACCTTGGCCGCGTCCACGCCGGCCAGCTTGGCGTACGTCGGGAAGAGGTTGCGGACCACCGAGCCGGGGGCGTCGGCGAGCTTCTTGCCCTCCAGGTCCTTCGGGGAGGCGATGTTCTTGCCCTCCACGCTCACGATGGCCGCCATGGTGCGCTGTTGGATCGCGGCGACGGCGACGAAGTCCTTGGCCTGGCCGTTGCCGACCTGGAGCAGGCCACCGGTGAGGTCGATGACGCCGAAGTTGGCCTGGCCACCGACGACGGTCTGGATCACCGCGCCCGTGCCCTGGCCCGGCTTGATCTCCACGTCGAAGCCGGCCTCCTTGAAGAAGCCCTTGTCCTTGGCCACCCAGGCATAGGAGTCACGGCCGAAGTTGCCGAACGAGGTTAGGTAGGTCACCTTTTCCAGGGCCGTACCGCCACCGCCCTTGGCGTCGGACGAGTCCGAGCCGCTGCTGCACGCGGAAACCAGGGTGAGGGCGGCAGCCAGGGCGGCGGCGGCGACCGTACGGGTCAGCCTTTTCATCAGTGCACCATGTCCTTTCCGACCAGGGGCGACAGGCCGCCTGAACGGGTCGTCGAGAGCGACGGCGTCGACAGAGGGGGGGCCGGCGCCGCCGTCGGGTGGGACTCTTAGCGGGCACAGCGTACGAGAAGGACCAGCCGATGTAGCCACGCGTGTCGGTTGCGGAACGGAAACGAAGTCACATCCGCCCGGGGCTGTGCTGACAGGCCTTCGTCCAGCTACCCTTCCTGGGTTCCGATCCTGACCATCTACTCAGGGAGGCCACCGGCGATGATCCGACTGTCCGGGGTGTCCCGTACCTTCGACGGCCGCGCCGGCCGTGTCGAGGCCCTGCGGGGCATCGACCTCGAAGTCGCCGAGGGCGAGTTCCTCGCCGTGCTCGGCCGCTCGGGCTGCGGCAAGTCGACCCTGCTGCGGATGATCGCCGGGCTGATCCCGGCGACCGCAGGGCAGATCACCGTCGCCGGTACGCCGATCACCCGTCCCCGCCGGGACATCGCCATGCTGTTCCAGCGGCCCGCCCTGCTGCCCTGGCGCTCGGTGCTGGACAATGTCCTGCTGCCCGTGGAGATCTTCGGCTGGAAACGGGCCAAGCACCGGGACCGGGCCCGGGAGCTGCTCGAACTGGCCGGGCTGGCCGGATTCGAGAAGCGGCTGCCGCACGAGCTCTCCGGTGGCATGCAACAGCGGGTCTCGCTGTGCCGGTCGCTGATCGGCGACCCCCGGGTGATGCTGATGGACGAGCCGTTCTCCGCCCTCGACGCGCTCACCCGGGAGGAGCTCTCCGGCGAGCTCCAGCGGGTGCACATGACCAGCGGCGCCACGGTCGTCTTCGTCACCCACTCGATCGACGAGGCGGTGCTGCTGGCCGACCGGGTGGTCGTGCTCAGCCCCCGCCCCGGCCGGATCCGGTCGATGGTCGAGGTGGACATCCCCCGGCCCCGCACCCTCGGGCGCAACGCCCACCTGGCCGACGTGGCCCGCGTCAGCGCCGAGCTGCACGAGTTGCTGATGGAACGCGACGCCCCGCCCGACGGCGCCGTCGCGCTCCTGGCCGACCCGCCCGCCGACGCCGTCGCGACCCTGGCCGACCCGCCCGCCGACGCCGTCGCGGCACCGGCCGATCCCGCCGTACGCGAGGAGGCGTCGGCCTCGCCCGGCCGCGGGGGACGCTGACCGTGCGGGTGTCCGTCTTCACCGAGCCGCACCGCGGCGCCAGCTACGCCGACCAGCTGCGCTTCGCCCGCGCCGTCGAGGCGGCCGGCTTCGAGGGCTTCCTCCGGGCCGACCACTACCAGGCGATGGGCGACGAGCCCGGACTGCCCGGCCCCACCGACGCCTGGCTGACGCTGGCCGCCCTCGCCCGGGAGACCACCCGGATCCGGCTCGGCACCCTGGTCACCTCGGCCACGTTCCGGCTGCCCGGGCCGCTCGCGGTGATGGTCGCCCAGGTCGACCAGATGAGCGGCGGCCGGGTCGAGCTGGGCATCGGCGCCGGCTGGTACGAGCGGGAGCACACCTCGTACGGCATCCCGTTCCCCGCCGTCGGGGAGCGCTTCGACCGGCTGGCGGAGCAGCTCGAGGTGATCACCGGGCTGTGGCGGACCCCGGTCGGCGAGACCTACAGCTTCGCCGGCAACCACTACCGGCTCGCCGACGCGCCCGCCCTGCCCAAGCCGGTGCAGCAACCGGGCCCGCCCGTCATCGTCGGCGGGCGCGGCCCCAAGCGCACCCCCGAGCTGGCCGCCCGGTACGCCGACGAGTTCAACATGCCGTTCAAGAGCGTCGCCGAGACGGCGGTCGCGTACGAGCGGGTGACCGAGGCGTGCGAGCGCCACGGCCGTACGGAGTCGGGGCGCCCGCCGCTCGTGCTCTCCGCCGGGATCGTGGTGGCCATCGGGCGGACCGACGCCGAGGCGCAGCGGCGGGCGGCGCCGCTGCACGTCAAGAGCGCCCTGCCGCCGGAGGACCCGGTGGTCGGCTCGCCCGCCCAACTGGTCGACCGGATCGGCGAGTTCGCCGCGGTCGGGGCGACCCGCGTGCACCTGCGGCTGATCGACCTCGCCGACCTCGACCATCTGGAACTCGTCGCGGCCGAGGTGCTGCCGCAGCTGGGAGCGGACCGATGACCGACGTCGTCGACGGGATCGAGCTGGGCCCGGTGGGCCAGGAGATCGTCTACGAGAACGACCGGGTACGGGTGTGGCACATCCGGCTGGAGCCGGGCGAGCGGCAGCCGCTGCACCGCCACGACCACCCGTACCTGGTCATCGCCGTGCAGGGCGCGAAGAACATCGTGCAGACCATCGACGGGCAGACGATCGACGCGGACGAGCCGACCGGCGGGGTGGTCTACCGGGACCCGGGCGCGGTCCACATGCTCACCAACGTGGGCGACACGACGTACCTGGCGCGGTTGGTCGAGCTGAAGTAGCGGTAAGCAGCCACGCCGCCGCGCCGCGTCAAGGTGGCGATCGGGCGTACCGGGCCGTAACGTGCCCGACATGGCCTATCGCACGTGGGGCAGATGGCTGCTCACGGCGCTCGGGGTGAGCGTGCTGGCCGGAGCCGGCCAGCTCGGCGTCGCGTACGGGTTCGGCATCGTCCAGCTCACCGGCGCGTTCACCGACGCCACCGTCAACCGATGGCCGGCCCAACTGGTCTGGGTCGGCTGGTTCGCCGCAAGCGCCGCCGTGGTCGGCGCCATCGTCACCGAGCGCCTCGCCCGCGCCCGCGGCGTCATGGGCACCACGGCCGGGCGACTCGGGACCGCCGGCGCGTCGGCGCTGGGCGCGACCGTCGTCGCGCCACTGTGCATGCAGCCGGCGCGGGCCGCCGAGCTGAACAACGTGGACCCGGTCTGGGCGGTCGCCATCTGCGCGATCCTCGGCGCGGTGCTCGGCGCCGGGGCCGCCCTCGCCGTGCTGCTCCGCCCGCCGCTGGGCTGGAACGCCGCGACGGTTGCCTGCGGGATCTGGGCGATCGCCCTCGTCTCGTCCCTGCCGGCTCTGCTCGACACCGGCCCGCTGCACACCGTACGGCTCGGCGTGCCGGAGCCGAGGTGGCTGAGCGTCGACACGGCGCAGCGACTGTCGATGCTCGTCCTGCCGCTGCTGGCCCTGCTGGCCGGCGCGGCCTCGGGCGCGCTGGCCCGCTGGCGCAACCACGCGCCGATCATCGGCGGCGCGTCCGGCGCGGCCGGCCCGGTGATGATCGCGTTCGCCTACCTGGCCGCCGGTCCCGGCGACACCGCCGACCGGTACCAGCTCGCGCCCTACTACGGCGCCCTGATCGCCGTCTTCGCCGGCGCGCTCGGCTCGACCGCCGCCACGCTGGTCCGCTGGCCGCTCATCGCCGCCGAAAACGCCGACCCGGTGGCCATCGAGCCCACCGACATCCTCCGGCCCCTGCCCACCGGCCCGATCCCGCCCACCGGGGACGACCCGGGTGCCCCCACCGTCGGCCTGGCCGCCGACGTCGACTTGGCCGGCAGCGTCGACCTGGCCGGCAGCGGTGACCCGGTCGACGTCGGCGACACCGAAGGCCGGAGCACGCGCCGGGTCGCCGTGACCGCCGCGGACCCGCTGCCGCACCCCGCGACCGACCCGCGGCCGCACCATCCCGCCGGGCAGCTGCCGCACCCCGCGGCCGACCCGCGGTCACACCCCTCCGCGGACCCGCTGCCACATCCTGCGGCCGACCCGCTGCCACACCCCTCCGCGGACCCGCTGCCACATCCTGCGGCCGACCCGGTCACGGCGGCCGACGGCTCCCCCGCCGGCCGCCCCGGCCACGCCGGTCTCGCCGCGCCGGTCGGCGCGGCGACCGGCACCACACCCGAGACCGCTCCGGCCCACTGGGACTGGCCGGAGAACGCGGGAGCCGCACCGGCGCCGGGGAAGGTGGCCGTTCCCGGCGAGGGGGGCCAGCAGACATCGCTTCCGCCGAGGGAAACGGCACCCGTCACACGGGAGCAGGCAGCGCCCGTCCCTGAGGAGCAGGCAGCGCCGGCCCCGCCCGAGCAGGCAGCGCCTGCTGCGCCAGAGCGGGCAACGCCGGTCCAGCGCACCGAGTCGGCTCCCGTTCCGGGGGACGGGCCGCCCCCGAGCGCGCGGAAAGAGGCGGCCCCGGTCCCGCGGCAAGAGGCGGCCCCGGTCGCCGGAGAGGAGACAACCCCGGTCGCGCGGGAGGAGACGGACGTCTCCGTCGCACCCGCCCCGCGCGCGAGACGGACCCGGAAGCCGAAGGACCCGGCCCTGTCCGTTCCGGCAGCCCCCGGCCGGGCCAGCTCTGCCCCGGCCGCGACCGGCCCGGCCAGCTCCACCTCAGTCAGCCCGGCCCCGGCCACCACCGGCCGAGCCACCGCCACCCCGGCCTCCTCCACCCAGGCCTCCTCCACCCAGGCCAACCTGGCCAACCTGGCCAGCCCGGCCCCGGCCAGTTCCGGCACGGACAGCCCGACGGGCGGCACGGGGAGCCGTGGCGGCGCCCGCGGGCGGGCGGACAAGGACACGGCGGACCCCGTCCCGCCTCAGGCGGGCGCGGCCTCGTCCCCCGCCGGGATCGACGTCAACCCGGCGCCGGTCGCCGACCCGCACCCGGTCGGCGTGGACGCTTCCCCGGCCGGGCCAGCGGCCCACCTCCCCGGCCCGGAAGCCAACCAGGTTCACGCGGGCGCGGGCCAGGAGCAGGCCTGCGCAGGCCAGGAGCACGCGACCGGAGCCGAGCGGAAGGAAGCCGGACTGGCTGAGGCCGGGGTGACCGGGGCCGGGATGACCGGGGCCGGGATGACCGGGGCCGGGATGACCGGGGCCGGGATGACCGGGGCCGGGCCGGTGGCAGCCGCGGATTCGGCCGTCGGCACGACCGGCTCGGGCACTCCGCATGCCAACCCCGCGCCGCCCGCTCCTCGGCACCCCGAGGCGCCCGGCCCGACCGCGCCCCCGGTGGTGGGGCGGCCCGGCCCGCCGTACTTCGAGGCGCCCTCGATGGACGACATGGCGCTGCCCGCCGCACCCCAGCCGACCTGGTCCGTCGCGGAGCCGTTCCCGCCGTACGCGCTCAGCGGCGGGACGGAGCCGGAGTTCCACGACCCGGCTTCTCTCCCCCGACACCGAGCCCCCCAGCCCGACCTGGACCGCGCCTCGAACTGGGACGCCCTCGCGAGCGCCGCCCGGCAGGCCGGCCCCCAGCCGGTGGACTGGGCGGTCCCGGCCACCCGCGGTCCCCTGCCGCCATCGGTCGGCCACGAACCGACCTGGACCACCGGATTCACCGGTGGGCCGTCGGCCGGTGACCGTCAGGACCCCGGCACCGGCTCGACCGGCGGCGACCCGGCCGCCGGCGTTCCCGGCGGCGCGGCGGAGGAGTCGGGCGGTGGCCTGTCCCGGATCCGCCGTGGCCTGTTCCGGCGCAACCGGGCCCGCGGGAGCGACGACGCCGGCACGGACCACGACAACCGGGGCCACGAGCTGGAGCCGCTGCCCGCCCAGGACGCGGAGTACGTCGACTGGGTCGCGGGCCTCGGCCGCTCCAACGTCGACCAGGACGGGGGCCCGGACGGCGGGTCGCGGAAGCGCCGCTCCCTCGGCCGCCACCACCGCGACTGACGCCCCTCCGACAGAAAGACCTTGGTACGAAGCGGCCCCTCCGGGGGCCGTTTCGCACCAAGGTCTTTTAAGGGCGGCGGGCCGACGGTGTCAGAGGATGGCGTCCAGCGCGTCGAGGTCGGCCGCGGTGGGCTGCCAGGCGCCGGCCTCGGCGTTGGCCCGGACCTGCTCCGGCGTGGTGGCACCGGCGATCACCGAGGTCACCGCGGGCCGGGCGGCCAGCCCGCCGATCGCTACCTGGAGCACGGACAGGCCGCGCTCGGCGGCGTACGCCTCGATCGCCTCGATGGTGTCCCAGTCCGCCGCGGCCAGGCGCTGCGCGTACCGGCCGCCGCCGGAGAGCCGGCTACCGGCGGGTGGCGCCTCTCCTCGCTTGTACTTACCGGTCAGCAGCCCGTTGGCCAGCGGGAAGAACGGGAGCATGCCCAGGCCGAACCGCTCGCAGGCGGGGATGACCTCGGCCTCGACGCCCCGCTCCAGCAGGCTGTAGTGGTTCTGGGCGCTGACGAACCGGGTCAGCCCCTGGGAGGAGGCGGTCCAGTCGGCGTCGGCGATCTGCCAGCCGGCGAAGTTGGAGTTGCCCAGGTAGCGGACCTTGCCGTCGCGGACCAGGTCGTCCAGGGCGGCGAGGGTCTCGTCGATCGGGGTTCCCGGGTCGGGCTCGTGCATCTGGTACAGGTCGATGTGGTCCGTGCCGAGCCGGCGCAGCGACGCCTCCACGGCCCGGACGATGTACCGCCGCGAGCCCCGGGCGCCGAAGTCCGGCCCGTTGAGGCCGTGCATGTCCATGCCGAACTTGGTGGCCAGCACCACGTCGTCCCGCCGGCCCTTGAGCGCCTGGCCGAGCAGCTCCTCCGAGCCGCCCTGCGGCTCACCGTAGATGTCGGCGGTGTCGAACAGGGTGATCCCGGCGTCGAGGGCGGCGTCGACGACCGCCCGGGTGCCGTCGAGGTCGAGCTTGCGGCCGAAGTTGTTGCAGCCGATGCCGACCACGGACACCACGAGCCCGGAGTCGCCCAACCGGCGGTAGGTCATCTCAGTCACGAGATCAACCCTATGCCCGTCCGGCGGGGCGCAGCGGGCCAGCAGCCCATTCGGTGGGTGATGCCCGACTCAGCCGAGCACCTCGACGCAGAGCCGGCGGGCCGCGCCGAGGGTGGCGGTCAACTCGGCCGGTGAACGCCCGACGGAGCCGAGCAGCGCCTGTGCCCGGAACGCGAAGTCGGGTGGCGCGCCGGGCAGCCGCCCGGCCGCGGCGACCATGCCCTTCTCGTTCACCAGCCAGTGCCCGGCACGGGCGTGCAGCACCTGCACCAGCACCCCGACCACGCGGAACAGGCACCCGGCCACGTACGCGCTGTCGCCGGCCGCGACGGCCTTGGCCGCACCGCTGTCGCCGGCCGCGACGGCCTTGGCCGCACCGCTGTCGCCGGCCGCGACGGCCTTGGCCGCACCGTCGAGCAGGAATCCCGCCTCCCAGCCGCCGCCCGCCAGGGCATCGGCCAGCGCCGGCGGGTACGCCCGCGTCTCCTCCCGCAGCGCGACCAGCTCACCGATGGGGTCGGCGAGTACCCGGCACAGCGCCACCTCGCCCGCGTAGGCGCAGAGCCGGCCGGCCAGCTCCTCCGGGTTCACCCGACGTCCCACACCGGCTCGGGCGTCTCCACCACCTCGCCGTCGCCGCGGAACAGCACGAACCGGTCGAAGGTGCGGGTGAACCAACGGTCGTGGGTCACCGCGAGCACCGTCCCCTCGAACGCGTTCAGGCCGGCTTCGAGCGCCTCCGCGCTGGCCAGGTCGAGGTTGTCGGTGGGCTCGTCGAGCAGCAGCAGGGTGGCACCGGACAGCTCCAGCAGCAGCACCAGGAAGCGCGCCTGCTGCCCGCCCGAGAGCGTGCCGAACCGCTGGTCGCCCTGCCCCGCCAGCTCGTACCGGGACAGCGCCGCCATCGCCGCGTGCCGGTCCATCCCCGCCCGGTGCTCGTCGCCCCGCCAGAGTATGTCGACCAGCGTCCGCTCCATCAGCTCCGGGCGGTCGTGGGTCTGCGAGAAGTGGCCGGGGCGGACCCGCGCGCCGAGCCGCACCCGCCCTTCGTGGGCCACCGGGGCGAGGGCCGCCGCGCCGTCGACCGGCCCGTTGGCCGGGTCCGGGTCGCTGCCGCCCCGGGCCAGCAGCCGCAGGAAGTGCGACTTGCCGGTGCCGTTCGCGCCGAGCACCGCCACCCGGTCGCCGTACCAGACCTCCAGGTCGAAGGGGTAGGTTAGGCCGTCCAGCTCCAGCTGCTCGGCGACCACCGCGCGCTTGCCGGTCCGCCCGCCGCTCAGGCGCATCCGGATGTCCTGGTCCTTCGGGGGTACGGGCGGCGGCCCGGCCTCCTCGAACTTGCGCAGCCGGGTCTGCGCGGCCTGGTACCGCGAGGCCATCCCGTCGTTGTACGCGGCCTTCTGCTTGTACATCAGCATCAGCTCGCGCAGCTTCTGGTGCTCCTCGTCCCAGCGGCGGCGCTGTTCGTCGAGGCGGGCGTGCCGGGCCACCCGGGCCTCGTGCCAGCTCGCGAAGCCGCCCGGGTGTACCCAGGCGCTCCCGCCCTCGACGGCGACCACCCGATCGGCCGTCTGCGCCAGCAGCTCCCGGTCGTGCGAGACGTACAGCACCGACTTGCCCGACTCCCGCAGCCGCGCCTCCAGCCAGCGCTTGCCGGGCACGTCGAGGAAGTTGTCCGGCTCGTCGAGCAGCAGCACCTCGTCGGTGCCGCGCAACAACAGTTCCAGGGCGAAGCGCTTCTGCTGGCCGCCGGAGAGGGTCCGCACGGGACGCTCCCGGGCGCTGTCCCAGGGCAGGTCGAGCACGATGGTGGCGACGGTGTCGAAAAGCACCTCGGCGTCGTACCCGCCGACCTCGCCCCAGGCGGCGAGCGCGTCGGCGTACGCGAGCTGCGCCCTGCCCGCGGCGCTGCTGTACTTGCCGCGCACCTCGGCCGCCCGCATGGCCGCCTCGGTCTCGACGAGCCGGCGACCGGCGTCGCGCAGCGCCGGCGGGGCGAGCGAGAGGGCCAGGTCGGCGAGGGTGGAGTCGTCGCCGATCATGCCGATGAACTGCCGCATCACGCCGAGGCCACCCGAGCGGGAAACGGCGCCGGTCTTCACCGGCAGGTCGCCGGCGACCATCCGCAGCAGCGTGGTCTTGCCCGCGCCGTTCGGGCCGACCAGGGCGACCTTGGCGCCCTCACCGACCCGGAACGACACGTCGGTGAAGAGCTCCCGGCCGTCGGGCAGGATGTGCCCGACCGCCGCCACGTCCACGTATCCCACGCCGGCATCCTCCCGGAGGGGCCGGGGCGGGCTCCAGTCAATTACCGGTTGACCCGCAGTACCCGGAAGCCCTTCTGGCTGGCGTGTCGCTCCACCCGCCAGCCCTGCTCGGCCAGCCACCGGTGCACCGAGTCGCCGCCGAGGTGACGCGCGATCACCAGCCAGGCCACGCCGTCCGGGGCGAGCCGGGGCAGCCAGCGCGACAGCAGCTCGTGCAGGCCCTCCTTGCCGATCCGGATCGGCGGGTTGGACCAGATCTGCGCGAAGGTCAGCCCGTCGGGTACGTCGTCCGGGGCGGCCACCCGTACGCGGCCGGCGGCCCCGACCCGGGCCGCGTTGGCGGCCGTCAACTCCCGGGCCCGCTGGTTGACGTCGACCGCCCAGACGGTGGCCGCCGGTGCGCTGTCGGCGAGCACGCAGGTGATCGGGCCGAAGCCGCAGCCCAGGTCGAGCAGTGGCCCGCTGACGTCCCGCCCCGGCAGCTCGGCCTTGCGCAGCAGCACGGCGGTACCCGGGTCGAGGCGGTCGGCGGAGAAGACCCCGCCGGCCGAGGTCAGCGTGTACTCGCGCCCGGCGACGGTGAACTCGACCTCCCGGGGCCGGGCCGTGGCCGTGGGCTCAGCGGTGAAGTAGTGGTCGCCGGTCACGCCCGGCATTCTCGCACTGGCGCCGCGCGCCGCTGCGCGGGGCTGCTCGCCTCCGGCCCACTGCCAGGCGACACGCCACTCCACCGCAATTTCCCATTATTACCCCCTAAAGGGATAATCGGTCCTACCCTGGGCGACATGGTGTATCGGCACGAGTCCGATGAGGACGCTTTCGAGGAGTACCCGGGGTCGGATTCCGACCCGTCGATGCGGGGCGGGCGCCCGCCCCTCCGTTCCCGGCCCTCCCCGTCCCGCTTCCCGACGCCGTCGCTGCCCCGGGTCAACCGGCTCGCGCCGCCCGGCCCCGGCCCGACGGCTGGACGGGCGCCCGGCCCCACGGCGGCCCGCGCCGCCGCCGGACCGGCCTATCCGGCCGGCTCCGCGCACGTCCGGCACGAACAGCTGGACCATGCCCAGCGGGAGCCGGCGGCGCACGTCCAGCACCACCCGCCGGCCTACCCACAGCACGAGCCGCAGCAGTACCCGCATCCTGAACCGCCGACGTACGCGCAGCACCAGCGGCAGCCGTACGTCCACCACCACCCGCAGGCCCACCCGCAGCACGAGCCACAGCCGTATCCCCAGCACGAGTCGCAGGCGTACCCGCAGCCTCAACCGCCGGCGTACCCGCAGCACGAACCCCAGCCCTACGGCCCGCACGAACCGCAGGCCGTTCAGCACCACGCCCAGGCCCACGTCCAACACGAGCCGCACGCCCACACGCAGCACGAACCCGAGGCCGTCCAGCGTCACGTCCAGCAGGAACCGCAGACCCACGCAGAGCACGAACCCGCGGTTCAGCGCCACTCGCAGCCCCAGACGCACCACGAGCCGCAGGCCGTTCAGCACCACGGCCAGGCCCAGGCACAGGCACAGGAACCGCACGCCCGCGTCCGGCACGAACCGCCGGCCCAGGTCGAGCACCAGCCACACGCTTACGCACAGCACGCACCACCGGCCCAGGTCGAGCACCAGCCGCAGGCCCACGCACAGCACCAACCGCCGGCCCCTCCGCAGCAGGAGCAGCCGGTGTCCCCCACCCGGTCCGAACCGGGTACTCCGGCGCCGCAGACCCAGGTGCCGGCCGGACCCGAGCCGGCGGGCGCCCCCCGCCCCCGCTGGCCCCGGAACACCCGGTTGGGGGGCGGCCGGCTCTGGCAGGCGCTCGTCGGGGGCGCTGCCGTCCTGGTGCTGCTCGCCCTCTGCGGGCTCGGCACCGCCGCGCTGGTCATGGAGCGAAGCGACAACCCTCAGGGCACGCCGACCCAGCCGACGGGGGCCGCCCCGTCGCCGTCGCAGAGCGACCGGCACGAGCTCGACTCCCGGGACAGCGACCAGGCGCCGTTGACCGCCAAGGAGGTCTTCCCGACCAAGAAGCTGACGGTCGCGGACGGGCAGACGTCGTACTCGGTGTTGAAGACCCAGTCCAGCGGCAGCTGCGCCGTCGCCGCCACCGACGAGGTCGCCGACCTGCTCGTCCGGCTCGGCTGCAACCAGGTGGTCCGGGCGACGCTGCGCTCCCCCGACGGGGCCTACCTGCTCACGGCGGGGTTGTTCAACCTGACCGACGTGGCCACCGCCCAGCGCGTCCGGGACCGCGTTCGGGAACTGCTGGACGAGCGGCAGGGCCGGTTCCGGGGGATGGCGGCCGGCACCGACACCGAGGCGCTCACCACGGCCCCGTCCCGGGTCGGCTGGCAGACGCGGGGCCACTACCTCGCCTACTGCGTGGTCGTCCGTGCCGACGGGGAGTCGGTCGGCAGCGGCGACCCCAAGGCCCGCGAGATCCTCGTCGACCTGATCGAGCTGCACCTGAGCAAGGCGGTGCTGGAGCGCCGCGCCACCGGCGGCTCGGCCAGCCAGCCGACGCCCGACGTCGCCGAGCGCGACTGACGCGGCTCAGCGTCGTAGGGATTCGCGTCAGCCCTCGACCGGGACGCGGAGCCGGCGGGTGAGGTCGGCGCGGCGGGCGTACTCGGCGGGGTCGTCGGGGTAGCCGACGGCGACCAGGGTCAGGCCGTGCGCCGGCGCCACGGTCACCTCGCTGGACCGCTCACGGCGGCTCAGCAGGCCGCCCGGCCAGTCGACCGGGCGCCGCCCGTCCCCGGCCACCAGCATCGCCCCGACGAGGCTACGCACCATCGCCTGGCAGAACGCGTCCGCCTGGACGGTGGCGACCAGCAGGCCGTCCGGGTCGCGCCGCCAGTCCAGCCGGGTCACCTCGCGCAGCGTGGTGGCGTTCTCCTTGCGCCGGCAGTACGCGGCGAAGTCGTGCTCCCCCACCAGCCCGGCCGCGGCGGCGTTGAGCAGGTCGAGGTCGAGCCGCTTCGGCCAGGCCAGCACCTCGTGCCGGCGCAGCGGCTCGGCGCCGTACGGGGCGTCGGTCACCCGGTACTCGTAGCGGCGGAAGGTGGCCGAGAACCGGGCGTCGAAGTCGGCGGGCACCGGGGTCATCGCGCGGACCCGCACGTCGGTGGGGAGCAACCGGGCGAGCCGGCGCAGCAGCGAGCCCCCGAACCCGCCCCAGACGTCGGACGGCAGGTCGAGGTGGCACACCTGGCCCGTGGCGTGCACGCCGGCGTCGGTCCGCCCGGCCACGGTCAGCCCGGTCGCCACGCCCGCGCCGAGGACCAGGTCGAGGGTCGCGGTGAGCACACCGGCCACCGTCCGCCGGGTCGGCTGGGCCGCCCAGCCGGAGAAGTCGGTTCCGTCGTACGCGACGTCCAGCCGCAGCCGGGTCCGATCGTCCACGCGTACCTCCCGTCACAGGTCGGGCCCGGCACCCACACAGGGGTGCCGGGCCCGACGCGGTGCCCTTGATCAGGCCTTGTCGTTCTCGGCGGCCTCGTCGCTGTCCTCGCGCGCCTCGGCCGTGTCGCCGCTGGCCGACACCGGCGGCTCGGAGTCCTGGTCGGCCTGGGCCGACGCCGGGGTCTCCTCGGCCGGGGCGAGCGCCTCGACCTTGTCCTGCTGGGCGGCCTTGCGGGCCGCGGTCTTCTTGTTCGCCTTCGGCTCGCTGACGACCAGCTCCTCGACCAGCTCGATGATCGCCATCGGGGCGGCGTCACCCTTGCGCGGGCCGGTCTTCACGATCCGGGTGTAGCCACCGGGGCGGTTGGCGTACCGGGGCGCGATCTGGTCGAACAGGGTGTAGACCACGTCCTTGTCCTTGACGACGGCCAGCACCCGCCGACGGGACGCCAGGTCGCCACGCTTGGCCTTGGTGATGAGCTGCTCGGCGAGCGGACGCAGCCGCCGGGCCTTGGTCTCGGTGGTCTTGATCTTGCCGTGCTGGAACAGCGACATGGCCAGGTTGGCCAGGATCAGCCGCTCGTGCGCCGGGCTGCCGCCGAGGCGGGCCCCCTTGGTGGGCGTGGGCATTCTTGGTGCTCCTCAGGTGTGGCGGCAGCCGGGACTAGAGCTGCTCGGTCTCGCGGTAGTCGTCGGTGTCGTAGTCGGCCTCACCGAAGGCGTCCACGACGTGCGCCGGGTCGAAATTCGGAGCCGAGTCCTTCAGCCCCAGACCCATCCCGGCCAGCTTCATCTTGACCTCGTCGATCGACTTCTGGCCGAAGTTGCGGATGTCGAGGAGGTCGGCCTCGGTACGCCCGATCAGCTCACCGACGCTGTTGATGCCCTCGCGCTTGAGGCAGTTGTAGGAGCGGACGGTCAGGTCCAGCTCCTCGATCGGCAGGGCCAGGTCCGCCGCCAGCTGGGCGTCCTGCGGGGACGGCCCGATGTCGATGCCCTCGGCGGTCTCGTCCAGCTCCCGGGCCAGGCCGAAGAGCTCCACCAGCGTCGACCCGGCGGAGGCCAGCGCCGTACGCGGGCCCATCGACGGCTTGGTCTCGACGTCGATGATCAGCCGGTCGAAGTCGGTCCGCTGCTCGACACGGGTTGCCTCGACGCGGTACGTCACCTTGAGCACCGGCGAGTAGATCGAGTCGACGGGGATCCGGCCGATCTCGGCACCGGCCTGCTTGTTCTGCGCCGCCGTCACGTAGCCGCGACCCCGCTCGACGGTCAGCTCCATGTCGAGCCGCCCCTTGCCGTTCAGGGTGGCGAGCTTCAGGTCCGGGTTGTGCACCGAGACCCCGGCCGGGGGCTGGATGTCACCGGCGGTCACGTCGCCCGGGCCCTGCTTGCGCAGGTACATGCTGACCGGCTCGTCGTGCTCGGAGCTGACACACAGCTCCTTGATGTTCATGACGAGCTCGACCACGTCCTCCTTGACGCCGGGGATCGTGGTGAACTCGTGCAGCACACCGTCGATCTTGATCGAGGTGACCGCCGCGCCCGGGATGGACGACAGCAGCGTACGCCGCAGCGAGTTGCCGAGGGTGTAGCCGAAGCCCGGCTCCAGCGGCTCGATCGTGAACCGGGACCGGGTCTCGTTGATCGACTCCTCGGAGAGGGTCGGTCGCTGGCTGATGAGCATGTCTTCTCTTCTCTTCCGGGGCGCCCGCCATATGACGCCCACGACACAAACTGTTCCGGTGGCCCGCCCCTCGGGGCGGGCCACCGCAACGAGCTCTTACTTCGAGTAGAGCTCGACGATCAGCTGCTCCTGGACCTGGGTGTCGATCACCTGGCGGGCCGGGAGCGAGTGCACGAGGATCTTCATCTGGCTGGGGATGGCCTCGAGCCACGCCGGAACGCTGCGGGAGCCGGCCTCGGCCTGCGCCACCAGGAACGGGGTGAGCTCCTTGCTCTTGGCCCGCACCTCGATGATGTCGTGCTCCTTGACGCGGTACGACGGGATGTCGACCTTCTTGCCGTTCACCGTGAAGTGACCGTGCTTGACCAGCTGACGGGCCATGTCCCGGGACTTGGCGAAGCCGGCCCGGTAGACCACGTTGTCCAGCCGCGACTCGAGGATCTGCAGGAGGACCTCACCGGTCTTGGCCTGCTTGGCCACGGCCTCCTCGTAGTAACCGCGGAACTGCTTCTCCAGCACGCCGTACACGCGGCGGGCCTTCTGCTTCTCACGGAGCTGGAGCAGGTACTCCGTCTCCTTGGTGCGGCCGCGGCCGTGCTGCCCGGGCGGGAACGGCCGGGACTCGAACGGGCACTTCGGGCCATCGCACTTGCTGCCCTTGAGGAACAGCTTCATCTTCTCCCGCCGGCAACGGCGGCAGTCAGCACCGGTGTAACGAGCCATCTCTCTCTAACCTCTCAGACCCGGCGACGCTTCGGCGGACGGCACCCGTTGTGCGGCTGCGGGGTCACGTCGGAGATCTGACCGACCTCCAGGCCCACGGCCTGCAGCGAACGGATGGCGGTCTCCCGGCCGGAGCCGGGGCCCTTGACGAACACGTCGACCTTGCGCATGCCGTGCTCCATCGCCCGGCGCGCGGCGGCCTCGGCGGCGAGCTGCGCGGCGAACGGCGTCGACTTGCGGGAGCCCTTGAAGCCCACCTGGCCAGCCGAGGCCCAGGAGATGACGGCACCGGTCGGGTCCGTGATGGACACGATGGTGTTGTTGAAGGTGCTCTTGATGTGCGCCTGCCCGTGGGCGACGTTCTTGCGTTCCTTGCGCCGGACCTTCTTGACGGCGGCTCCGGCACGAGCCTTCGGTGGCATAAGTCTGTGCGCTCCTAATTACTTCTTGCCGGGCTTCTTCTTGCCGGCCACGGTCCGCTTCGGGCCCTTGCGGGTCCGCGCGTTGGTCCGGGTCCGCTGGCCACGCACGGGCAGGCCCCGGCGGTGCCGGATGCCGGCGTAGCAGCCGATCTCGACCTTGCGGCGGATGTCAGCGGCGACCTCGCGGCGCAGGTCACCTTCAACCTTGTAGTTGGCCTCGATGTGGTCGCGGAGCTGAACCAGCTCCTCGTCCGTGAGGTCCCGAGCGCGCTTGTCCGGGGAGATGCCGGTAGCGGCGAGCGTCTCCAGGGCGCGGGTACGACCGACCCCGAAGATGTAGGTGAGCGCGATCTCCATCCGCTTCTCGCGGGGGAGGTCGACGCCGACTAGACGTGCCATGTGCGGGCGTGCTCCTTGTGGTGTCTGGCGGAGGTCTGCACCCGCCCCACCCCGCTCCGGTCGCCTACTCCGGCATGACGCCGGCGACGACCGTTGCCCGAACGGGCCCCGGCCTCCGACCGGGGGTCAACCACGCAGTGGTACGCGACGCGCACCGCTCGCGGCTGGGACGAGCTGATGATGTGTTGGCTGGACCTGCGGCCCGGGCCCGTTCGACCGGCCGTGACGGGTCACGGTCGGCCGGAACCGGATCAGCCCTGGCGCTGCTTGTGGCGCGGGTCGCTGCAGATGATCATGACCCGGCCGTGCCGGCGGATCACCCGGCACTTGTTGCAGATCCGCTTGACGCTCGGCTTGACCTTCACGGTTGCCTTACTTCCCAATCTGGCCCGGAGACGCGACTACGCGCGACACCGGACGTCGAAGACGGACACGGGGACGTCCCGGCCGTCGTCAGGTTCGGTTACTTGTAGCGGTAGACGATGCGCCCGCGGGTCAGGTCGTACGGCGAGAGTTCGACGACGACCCGGTCCTCCGGCAGGATGCGGATGTAGTGCTGCCGCATCTTGCCGCTGATGTGAGCCAGCACCTTGTGACCGTTCGCGAGCTCCACCCGGAACATGGCGTTCGGCAGGGGCTCGATGACCCGACCCTCGATCTCGATGGCTCCGTCTTTTTTCGGCATGTCCTCCGCTGTCCTGACGTCGGTTGCTCCGGATGGCCCACAACGTCTTACACGGGCCACCGAACCTTGATCGGGTGCCCGAGCCAGCCGCGGCTCCGGCCCCACCGAAGCGCAGGGTGGGCATGCCGGAGTGGACGCTGTGCGCCGATCAGAAAGTGTACGCCCGCCTGCACGCCGTCGCCAAACCGACCACCCGACCGGTCACCCGGCCGGAGGAATTCCGGCATCCTGGGACCCACATGGTGACCCGCGTCACATGAGATCCGCCGCTCGCCTGCGCCCCGGGCCGGCCCCGCACCCGGCTTGCGCACTCGGGCCCGCGCCGGGCATGCGCGCTCGGGCCCGCGCCGCCGGCCCCGCACCCGGCTCGCGCACTCGGGCCCGCACCGCCGGCCCCGCACCCGGCTCGCGCACTCGGGCCCGCACCGCCGGCCCCGCACCCGGCTCGCGCACTCGGGCCCGCACCGCCGGCCCCGCACCGGGCATGCGCGCTCGGGCCCGCACCCCGACCCGCGCCGCCGGCCCCGCGCCGGGCTTGCGCGCACTTTCACGGAAACTGTGGCCTCGCCGGGCGCCAGAGGCCACAGTTTCCGTGAAAGTGCCGCCTCGGGCAGCGCCGGCGCGGGGCACCTCTGAGCGACGGCCGTTCGACATCGTCGCGCGGCGCGGGTGGGCTGCTCAGGCCGCCGGCGACTCGGCCGGCTGGAGGGGGGTGACCAGGTCGCCGAGCCGGGCGCGGCCGCCGTCGAACGCCGTCAGCACCCAGACCCCGTCAGGCAGCAGCGCCATCGTGTGCTCGACGTGCACGGCCATCGAGCCGTCCCGGGTGACCACGGTCCAGCCGTCGGCCAGCTCGACCGTACGCGGAGAGCCCATCGTGATCATCGGCTCGATCGCCAGCGCCATGCCGGGCACCAGCCGGGGACCCTTGCCCGGCCGGCCGTGGTTGAGCACGTGCGGGTCCTGGTGCATCTCGGTGCCGATGCCGTGGCCGCCGTACCCGTCGACGATGCCGTACCGGCCGCCCTTGCGGATCGCGTTCTCGACCGCGTGGGAGATGTCCGTCAGCCGGCCCTTGCCGCTTGCGGCACCCCGCGCGGCGGCGGCGATCCCGGCCCACATCGCGTCCTCGGCCACGGCGGCCATCTTCAGCAGCGCCGGGTCGGCCTCCCCCACGCCGACCGTGATCGCCGCGTCGCCGTGCCAGCCGTCCAGGATCGCCCCGCAGTCGATCGAGATCAGGTCGCCCTCGCGGAGCACCTGCTGCGGCGACGGGATCGCGTGCACGACCTGCTCGTTGACGGAGGAGCAGATCGAGGCGGGAAAGCCGTGGTAACCCTTGAACGAGGGGACGGCCCCGGCCTCGCGGATCGTCGACTCGGCGATCGCGTCCAGATCGGCGGTGGTGACCCCGGGGGCGACCGCCTCCCGCATCCGACGCAGCGCCTCGGCGACCACCAGGCCGGCCGCGCGCATCTTCTGGATCTGGTCGGGGGTCTTCAGCTGGATGTCCAGCTGGGGACGACGCATGGAGCCGTTACCTTTCGTCGTACGGGACAGCGGGGCACGTCGGACGTACCCCGCTGTTCGCACTCTATCCGCCGGATTCCCGGCGGTACGTCAGCCGCTGTACGAGCGGAGGGCGTCGATGGCGCGGACGGTGACGTCCTCCACCGGGCCGGTGGCGTCGATGCCCACCAGCTTGCCCTGCGCGCCGTAGTAGTCCACCAGCGGCGCGGTCTTGTCGGCGTACTCCCGGAGCCGGGCCGCGATGGTCTCCGGCTTGTCGTCGTCGCGCTGGAACAGCTCGGCGCCGCAGCGGTCGCAGATGCCGTCCCGGGTCGTCGCGTCGAACTCGACGTGCCAGATCTTGCCGCAGCCGCGGCAGGTACGCCGGCCGGAGAGCCGCCGGATCACCTCGTCGTCGTCGACGACCAACTCCAGGACCAGGTCCAGGGCGGTGCCGAGGTCGGCGAGGAGCTTGTCCAGCGCGGCCGCCTGCGGCGTGGTGCGCGGGAAGCCGTCGAGCAGGAAGCCCTCGGCGGCGTCCGGCTCGGCGAGCCGGTCCCGGACCATATTGATGGTCACCTCGTCGGGGACCAGCTTGCCCGCGTCCATGTACCGCTTGGCCTCGACGCCCAGCGGCGTGCCCTGGGAGACGTTCGCCCGGAAGATGTCACCGGTCGAGATCTTCGGAACCGACAGGTGCGCGGCGATGAACTCCGCCTGTGTGCCCTTGCCCGCGCCCGGCGGGCCAACCAGAACGAGTCGCATCTACCGCAGGAACCCTTCGTAGTTCCGCTGCATGAGTTGGCTCTCGATCTGCTTGGTGGTCTCCAGACCGACGCCAACCATGATCAGCACCGCCGTACCGCCGAACGGGAAGTTCTGGTACTGCTGCTTGTCCAGCCAGATGAAGAAGAAGTTCGGCAGGATCGAGATGACACCGAGGTAGAGCGCACCCGGCAGCGTGATCCGGCTGAGGATGAAGTCGAGGTAGTCGGCGGTCGGCTTGCCGGGGCGGATGCCCGGCACGAAGCCGCCGTACTTCTTCATGTTGTCCGCGACCTCGGTCGGGTTGAACGTGATCGACACGTAGAAGTACGTGAAGAAAATGATCAACAGGAAGTAGACCGAGATGTAGATCGGGCTCGTCGGGTCGACCAGGTTGTTCTGGATCCAGGCCTGGGTCGGGCCCGGGTTGGTCTGGTCGAAGAACTGCAACGCCAGCTGCGGCAGGTAGAGCAGCGAGGAGCCGAAGATTACCGGGATGACACCCGCCTGGTTGACCTTGAGCGGGATGTAGGTCGAGGTGCCGCCGTACATCCGCCGGCCGATCATCCGCTTGGCGTACTGCACCGGGATCCGGCGCTGCGCCTGCTCGATGAAGGTGACCAGGGTGATCACGACCAGGACCAGCACGATCACCAGGAAGAACTTGAACCAGCCCTGGCTCTCCTTGATGTTCCAACCCTCGGCGGGGAGCCGGGCGGCGATCGAGGTGAAGATCAGCACGGACATGCCGTTGCCGACGCCGCGGTCGGTGATCAGCTCGCCGAGCCACATCACCACGCCGGTGCCCGCCGTCATCGTCATGACCAGGACGGCCAGGGTCAGCCAGTCGGGGATGCCGGTGCCCTCGGGGATGATCGGGAACTGGTCGCACTGGTTCTGGAACAGCTGCCCGGAGCGGGCCAGCGCCACGAACGCCGAGGCCTGCAGGACGCCGAGGCCCAGGGTCAGGTAGCGCGTGTACTGGGTGATCTTCGCCTGGCCGGCCTGCCCCTCCTTGCGGAGCTGCTCCAGCCGCGGGATCACCACGGTCAGCAGCTGCAGGATGATCGACGCGGTGATGTAGGGCATGATGCCCAGCGCGAAGACCGAGAGCTGGAGCAGTGCCCCACCGGAGAAGAGGTTGAGCAGGTTCAGCACACCTGTGCTGCCGCCCTGGAGCGTGTCGAGGCACTTCTGCACGTTGCCGTACGACACGCCCGGGCTGGGCAGGGTGGCGCCGAGCCGGTAGACCGCGATGATGCCGACTGTGAACAGCAGCTTCTTGCGCAGGTCAGGCGTACGGAACGCACTGAGAAAGGCGGACAGCAACTTCTTCCTCCTGCGCGAGGCGGGCCGCCGGTGGTCCCTGGCGGGTCGGGGTGGGCCGGGCGGGACGCCCGATATCCATGGCTGGGATGGGACTCTAACAGTCCGACCCCGCTCCGGGCAGGTGTGCCCGGCTACATAAATCGAATCCGATGTTACCCGGCGCACACGGCCCAGGTAGACCATGGCGCCCGCCCAGTTGTGATCAACTGAACGGGCGCCACGGTGCTGCCTTACAGCTCGGTGACCGAGCCGCCGGCGGCGGTGATCTTCTCCTTGGCCGACGCGCTGAACGCGTGCGCCGACACCTGGAGCGCCACGCCACCCAGGTCGCCGGTGCCGAGGACCTTGACCGGCTGGCCCTTGCGGACCGCGCCGGCCTCGACCAGCTCCAGCGGGCCGACCTGGCCGCCGTTGGGGAACAGTTCGGCGAGCCTGTCCAGGTTGACGACCTGGAAGACCACCTTGAACTTGTTCTTGAAGCCCTTCATCTTCGGCAGACGCATGTGGATGGGCATCTGCCCACCCTCGAACGCCGGTGAGATGTTCTTGCGGGCCTTGGAACCCTTGGTACCGCGACCGGCGGTCTTGCCCTTGGAGCCCTCACCGCGACCCACCCGGGTCTTCGGGGTCTTGGCACCGGGCGCCGGGCGCAGGTGGTGGACCTTGATCGTCATTACTCGACCTCCTCGACCTTCACGAGGTGGTTGACCGTGAAGATCATGCCGCGGATCTCCGGCCGGTCCTCCTTGACCACCACGTCGTTGATCCGCTTGAGGCCGAGCGAGCGCAGCGAGTCACGCTGGTTCCGCTTGGCCCCGATCTCGGACCGGACCTGGGTGACCTTCAGGCGAGCCATCAGGACGCCACCCCCGCCCGCGACGCGAGCATGGCGGCCGGCGCGACGTCCTCGACCGGCAGGCCACGACGGGCCGCGACGGCCTCGGGGGACTCCAGCCCCTTCAGCGCCGCCACCGTGGCGTGCACGATGTTGATCGGGTTCGACGACCCGAGGCTCTTGGAGAGCACGTCGTGGATGCCCGCGCACTCCAGGACGGCACGCACCGGGCCACCGGCGATGACGCCCGTACCGGCCGAGGCCGGCTTGAGCAGCACCACGCCGGCGGCGTCCTCGCCCTGCACCGGGTGCGGGATCGAGGCGCCGATCCGCGGCACCTTGAAGAAGTGCTTCTTGGCCTCCTCGACGCCCTTGGCGATCGCCGCGGGCACCTCCTTGGCCTTTCCGTAGCCCACGCCGACGGTGCCGTCGCCGTCGCCCACGATCACCAGGGCGGTGAAGCTGAAGCGACGACCACCCTTCACGACCTTGGCGACGCGGTTGATCGCGACGACCCGCTCGAGGTGCGGGGTCTTCTCGACGGGCGCGTTTCCGCGGCCGCCCTCACGGCGGTTGTCGCGGCGACCACCCTCGTTGCCACCGGACCCGCCGCCACGGCGCTGTTGACCTGGCATCAGCAGCCTTCCTTCTCTCTCGTGACGGGGTTTCTAGAACTCGAGCCCGGCTTCGCGGGCGGCGTCGGCAAGGGCGGCGACCCGCCCCGCGTACCGGTTGCCACCGCGGTCGAAGACGACCTTCGAGACGCCGGCGGCCTTGGCCCGCTCGGCGAGCAGGGCGCCGACCTTGCCGGCCAGGGCGCTCTTGTCGCCCTCGGCACCGCGCAGCGACGCGTCCATGGTCGAGGCCGACGCCAGGGTGTGACCCTTGGTGTCGTCCACGATCTGGGCCACGATGTGCCGCAGCGACCGGGTGACGACCAGGCGGGGACGCTCGGCGGTGCCGCTGATGTTCTTGCGGACCCGGAAGTGCCGACGCGCACGCCCGACGGCGCGCTTGGCGGCAACGCCGCGGCGGCGCTTGAGCAGCGTGGCGCTCACTTCTTACCTGCCTTTCTCACGGCCTCACGGCCGGCGGATGACCTCGCCCTGGTGCTGACGGCCGCGGTCACTTCTTGCCCGCCTTTCCAGCCTTACGGCGGATGACCTCGCCCTGGTACTTCACACCCTTGCCCTTGTAGGGCTCCGGCGGACGGATCTTCCGGATGTTGGCGGCGACCTCACCGACCTGCTGCTTGTCGATGCCGGCCACGTGGAACAGCGTCGGCTTCTCCACCGTGAAGGTGATGCCCTCAGGGGCCGGGACCAGCACCGGGTGCGAGAACCCGAGCGCGAACTCCAGGTCCTTGCCCTTGGCCGTGACGCGGTAACCCGTACCGGCGATCTCCAGGCTCTTCCGGTAGCCCTCGGTGACGCCGACGATCATGTTGGCGACCAGGGTCCGGCTCAGGCCGTGGAGCTCCTTGGCCTTGCGCTCGTCGTTGGGCCGGTTGACGTGCACCTGGCCGTCCTCGCCCCGCTCCGCCGTGATCGGCTCGGCCAGGACGTGCCTAAGCTCGCCCTTCGGGCCCTTGACCGTGACGGTCTGGCCGTCGATCGTGATGTCGACGCCGGCTGGCACCGGGATCGACTTACGTCCAATACGCGACATTTCTACCTGTCTCCCGTTACCAGACGAAGGCGAGGACTTCCCCGCCAACGCTCCGCTTGCGGGCCTGCCGGTCGGTGAGCAGCCCCTGGGACGTCGAAATGATCGCCACGCCCAGCCCGCCGAGCACCCGCGGGAGCCCGTCCGACTTGGCGTAAACCCGGAGACCGGGCTTGGACACGCGCTTGATGCCGGCCAGGCTCCGCTCGCGGTTCTGGCCGTACTTCAGCTCGACGACCAGTCGCTTGCCGACGGCGCCCTCCTCGGGCTCCTCGACCGACCAGGTGCTGATGTAACCCTCGGCCTTCAGGACCTCGGCGATGTTCGCCTTGATCTTCGAGTAGGGCATCGTCACCCGGTCGTGGTACGCCTGGTTGGCGTTACGCAGACGCGTGAGCATGTCTGCGATCGGGTCGGTCATCGTCATGGATTTCGTCAGCCTTTCTCGCCGGGGTTCCCGGGGCGGTGAGCCCCGGGCCTACGGCGAAGAGCAATACGTGATCGGTGCAAGGGGGCCCCGGCCGTCGACCGGGGCGCGGCAGCCCTTACCAGGAAGCCTTGGACACGCCCGGCAGCTCACCGCGGTGGGCCATCTCCCGGATGCAGACCCGGCAGAGACCGAACTTGCGGTAGACCGCCTTGGGACGCCCGCACCGCTGGCAGCGGGTGTACGCGCGAACCGAGAACTTCGGCTTCGCGGCCGCCTTGAGGATCAGCGCCTTCTTGGCCATCTCAGTTCTCCTTGAACGGGAAGCCCAGGAGCTTCAGCAGCGCCCGGCCCTCGTCGTCGGTCGTGGCGGTCGTGACCACCGTGATGTCCATGCCCCGCTGCCGATCGATCTTGTCCTGGTCGATCTCGTGGAACACCGACTGCTCGGTCAGGCCGAACGTGTAGTTGCCGTGCCCGTCGAGCTTGCGCCCGTCCAGACCGCGGAAGTCACGGATACGCGGCAGCGCGATCGACAGCAGCCGGTCCAGGAACTCCCACATCCGGTCGCCGCGCAGGGTGACCTTCGCGCCGATCGGCATGCCCTCGCGGAGCTTGAACTGCGCGATCGACTTGGTCGCCCGGCGCACCTGCGGCTTCTGACCGGTGATGGTGGCCAGGTCGCGGACGGCGCCGTCGATCAGCTTGGCGTCCCGGGCGGCCTCGCCGACACCCATGTTCACGACGATCTTGACCAGCCGCGGCACCTGCATCGGGTTGCCGTAGTTGTGCTGCTCCTGCAGCTTGGCCACGATCTCGTTGCGGTACCGCTCCTTGAGGCGCGGCATGGTCTTGGTTTCGGTAGCCGTGGTCATCACAGGTCCTTACCGGTGCTACGCGCGATGCGAACCTTCTGGCCGTTCTCGTCGAACCGGTACCCGACGCGGGTCGGGTTGCCGTCGGAGTCCAGGACCTGCACGTTCGAGACGTGGATCGGGGCCTCCTGGGTGACGATGCCACCGGTCTTGGCGCCACGCTGGGTGGTGCTGATGCGGGTGTGCTTCTTGACCCGGTTCACGCCCTCGACCAGGACCTTGTCCTGCCGCGGGTAGGCCGCGATGACCTTGCCCTTGGCGCCCTTGTCCTTGCCGGCGATGACGACGACCGTGTCGCCCTTCTTGACCTTCACGGTCACAACACCTCCGGCGCGAGGGAAATGATCTTCATGAACCGCTTGTCCCGCAGCTCACGACCCACCGGGCCGAAGATACGGGTGCCGCGCGGGTCCCCGCCGTCCTTGATGATGACGGCGGCGTTCTCGTCGAAGCGGATGTACGAGCCGTCCGGCCGCCGCTTCTCCTTGGCGGTGCGGACGACGACAGCCTTGACGACGTCGCCCTTCTTCACACCGGCACCCGGGATCGCGTCCTTGACCGTGGCCACAATGACGTCGCCGATGCTCGCGTAGCGCCGACCGGAGCCACCGAGAACCCGGATGCACAGGATCTCCCGGGCACCCGTGTTGTCGGCGACGCGCAGTCGCGACTCCTGCTGAATCACGTCTATCTCCTATGTCTGCCGGTTCTCCGGCCGCCTGTCGCGGCCGGAGCCTGGCGGAACCTGCGCCCGGCTGACGCCGGGCGAGCTCGAGCCTTCGCTACTTGGCCTTTTCCAGGATCTCCACGAGCCGCCACCGCTTGGTGGCCGACAGCGGCCGGGTCTCCATGATCAGGACCCGGTCGCCGATGCCGGCGGAGTTCTGCTCGTCGTGCACCTTCAGCTTGCTGGTCCGGCGCATGATCTTGCCGTACAGCGCGTGCTTGACCCGGTCCTCGACCTCGACGACGACGGTCTTGTCCATCTTGTCGCTGACCACGAGGCCCTCGCGAACCTTCCGGCGGGCCCGCGCGGTGGCGGTGGTGGTGGTGTTCTCACTCATGACGCAGTCACCTCAGTCGGCGCGGCCGAGAGACCCAGCTCGCGCTCACGCATGATCGTGTAGATCCGGGCGATCTCCCGACGGATGACCTGCAGCCGCCGGTTGTTGTCCAGCTGACCGGTTGCGGCCTGCACGCGGAGGTTGAACAGCTCCGCCTTGGCCTCGCGCAGCTTCGTGACCAGCTCCTCGTCGGAGTGCTCACGCAGCTCGGAGGCCTTAACGCCCGCTGCCATCAGGATTCACCCACTTCGCGCGTAACAATGCGGCACTTCATCGGGAGCTTGTGGATCGCGCGACGCATCGCCTCTCGCGCGATCTGCTCGTTGGGGAAGGACATCTCGAAGAGGATCCGCCCCGGCTTGACGTTGGCGACCCACCACTCGGGCGAGCCCTTACCGGAACCCATTCGGGTTTCCGCCGGCTTCTTGGTCAGGGCCTGGTCCGGGAAGATCGAGATCCAGACCTTGCCGCCACGCTTGATGTGACGGGTCATCGCGATACGCGCCGACTCGATCTGCCGGTTGGTCACGTACGCCGGCTCGAGAGCCTGGATCCCGAACTCACCGAACACCACCCGGTTGCCGCCCTTGGACGCGCCGTGGCGGTCCGGGTGGTGCGGCTTGCGGAAGCCCTTCGGGGGCTTGCGCGGCATCAGCATCTGTCAGCCCTCCTGCTGCGTTTCTGCCGGAGTCGAAGCGGCCGAGGAGACAGCAGCGCTGTCGATCGGCTCGCCGCTCGGCGTCTCGGCCTGCTGCGCGATGGTGGTCGCGGCAGCCCGGCCGGCCTCGGTGCCACCGGCGGTCGTGCCGGCGGAGCCGGACCGACCACGGCGCGGCCGCTCGGGGCGGTCGCCGCGCTCACGGCGCGGGCGCGACGGAGCCTCGGCCGGGGTCTCCCGACCCGGCACCGCGTCACCCTTGTAGATCCAGACCTTCACGCCGATACGGCCGAAGGTGGTACGGGCCTCGAAGAAGCCGTACTCGATGTTGGCCCGCAGCGTGTGCAGCGGGACGCGACCCTCGCGGTAGAACTCCGTCCGGCTCATCTCGGCGCCGCCGAGGCGACCCGAGACCTGAACCCGGATGCCCTTGCAGACCGGGTTCTTCATCGCCGACTGCATCGCCTTGCGCATGGCCCGACGGAAGCTGACCCGGCTGGAGAGCTGCTCGGCGACGCCCTGGGCGACCAGCTGCGCGTCCGACTCGGGGTTCTTGACCTCGATGATGTTCAGCTGCACCTGCTTGCCGGTGAGCTTCTCCAGCTCGCCGCGGATCCGGTCGGCCTCCGCGCCCTTACGGCCGATGACGATGCCCGGCCGGGCGGTGTGGATGTCGACCCGGACCCGGTCGCGGGTGCGCTCGATGTCGACCTTCGAGATGCCGGCCCGCTCCAGCCCCTTGGACATCATCCGGCGGATCTTGACGTCCTCGCCGATGTAGTCCTTGTAGAGCTTGTCGGTGAACCAGCGGGACTTCCAGTCGGTCGAGATGCCGAGCCGGAACCCAGTGGGGTGAACCTTCTGACCCATTACTCGGCACCCTCCGTCGTGCTCTGCGCTTCCGCCGGCTCGGCCTGCTTCGCCGGGGCCGCCTTCTTCGCCGCCGCCTTCTTCGGCGCGGCCGGCGCCACCGCCTCGACCGCCACGGTGATGTGACAGGTCCGCTTGCGGATCCGGTACGCCCGGCCCTGCGCCCGCGGCCGGAACCGCTTCATCGTCGGGCCCTCGTCGACGAACGCCTCGCTGACGAGCAGCGCGTCGGGGTCCAGCCGCTCGTTGTTCTCCGCGTTGGCGATCGCGCTCGCGAGCACCTTGTACACCTGCTCGCTCGCAGCCTGCGGCGCGAACTGCAGCACCGTGAGCGCCTCCTTCGCGGGCAGGCCGCGGACGAGGTTGACCACCCGGCGCGCCTTCATCGGCGAGATGCGCACGTGCCGCGCAACCGCCCGCGCGCCCGGAAGCACCGGAGCGTCGCCCTTTCCTGGCATCGCTGTAACCCCTTGTTCCTCTATCCGTATGCCCGCGGCGTCAGCGCCGGCGGCTCTTCCGGTCGTCCTTCTCGTGACCCTTGAACGTGCGGGTCAGCGCGAACTCGCCGAGCTTGTGCCCGACCATCGCCTCGGTGATGAACACCGGGACGTGCTTGCGCCCGTCGTGCACGGCGATCGTGTGGCCGAGCATCTCGGGGATGATCGTCGAGCGCCGCGACCAGGTCTTGATGACGTTCTTCGAGCCCTTGTCGTTCTGCGTCTCCACCTTCTTGAGCAGGTGGTCGTCGACGAACGGGCCCTTCTTCAGGCTGCGAGGCATAAGTCAGCTCTCCTGTTAGCCGCGCTTGCGGGTGGCATAGCGGCGGCGGACGATCAGCCGGTCACTCGGCTGGCCCTTACGACGGGTGCGGCCCTCGGGCTTACCCTGGGGGTTGACCGGGTGGCGACCACCGGAGGTCTTACCCTCACCACCACCGTGCGGGTGGTCGACCGGGTTCATGGCGACACCACGGACGGTCGGGCGCTTGCCCTTCCACCGCATACGGCCAGCCTTGCCCCAGTTGATGTTCGACTGGTCGGCGTTGCCGATCTCGCCGATGCTGGCGCGGCAGCGCACGTCGACCCGCCGGATCTCGCCGGACGGCATGCGGAGGGTGGCGTACGCGCCCTCGCGGCCGAGCAGCTGGATGCCGACGCCGGCCGAGCGGGCCAGCTTGGCGCCGCCGCCCGGACGCAGCTCCACGTTGTGGATCGTGGTACCGACCGGGATGTTGCGCAGCGGCAGGTTGTTGCCCGGCTTGATGTCGGCGCCCGGGCCCGACTCGACGGCGTCGCCCTGCTTCAGGTCCTTCGGCGCGATGATGTAGCGCTTCTCGCCGTCGGCGTAGTGCAGCAGCGCGATGCGCGCGGTGCGGTTCGGGTCGTACTCGATGTGGGCGACCTTCGCCGGGATGCCGTCCTTGTCGACCCGCTTGAAGTCGATCAGACGGTACTGGCGCTTGTGGCCGCCACCGTGGTGCCGCGTGGTGATCCGGCCGTGGGCGTTGCGACCGCCCTTCTTCGGCAGCGGCACCAGCAGCGACTTCTCGGGCGTCGACCGGGTGATCTCGGCGAAGTCGGCGACGCTCGAGCCACGCCGGCCCGGCGTCGTCGGCTTGTACTTACGGATAGCCATTGTCTACACCCCTCAGCTGACCGGGCCGCCGAAGGCCTCGATACGGTCACCGTCAGCCAGCTTCACCATCGCCCGCTTGGTGGCCTTGCGCTGACCGAAGCCGGTCTTGGTGCGCTTGCGCTTGCCCTCGCGGTTGAGCGTGTTGACCGTCAGGACGCGGACGTTGAAGATCTGCTGGATAGCGATCTTGATCTCGGTCTTGTTGGCGTCCGGGTGCACCAGGAAGGTGTACCAGTTGCGGTTCAGCTCGCTGTAGCTCTTCTCCGAGACGACCGGCGCCACGATGATGTCGCGCGGGTCGGCGATCGTGCTCACTTGCCACCCTCCTCGGTGGTCTCGGCGGGCACGCCGAGGAACTCGTCCAGGGCGTCCTTGGTGAAGACCACGTCGTCGGCCACCAGCACGTCGTACGTGTTGAGCTGGCCGGCCTCGATCAGGTGCACCCGCGGCTCGTTGCGCAGCGACACCCAGTTCAGCTCGTCGGTGCTGCTCAGCACGACCAGGACCCGACGGGCCTCGGTCGCCTTGGCCAGCGCGGCCAGGGCTGCCTTGGTCGACGGCTTCTCGCCCGAGACGAACGTCTCGACGACGTGCACCTGGCCTGCGCGGGCCCGGTCGGAGAGGGCGCCACGCAGGGCGGCGGCCTTCATCTTCTTCGGGGTCCGCTGGCTGTAGTCGCGCGGCACCGGGCCGTGGACCACGCCACCGCCGGCGAACTGCGGCGCGCGGATCGAGCCCTGCCGGGCGCGACCGGTGCCCTTCTGCTTGTACGGCTTCTTGCCGCCGCCGGCGACCTCACCGCGGGTCTTCGTCTTGTGCGTGCCCTGGCGCGCGGCCGCGAGCTGGGCCACCACGACCTGGTGCATCAGCGCGATGTTGGCCTGGACGTCGAAGACGTCGCCCGGCAGCTCGACGGAGCCGGTCTTGGTGCCTTCGACGTTGAGGACGTCAACGGTGGTCACTTGGCCGCACCGCCCTTCTTCGCCTTGGTCTTGGCCGCGGTACGGACCAGGACCAGCGCGCCCTTGGGACCGGGGATGGCACCGCGGACGAGCAGGAGGTTGTTCTCGGTGTCGACCGCCTGGACGGTCAGGTTCTGGACGGTGTAGCGCACGCCACCCATCCGGCCCGCCATCCGGGTGCCCTTGAAGACGCGACCCGGGGTGGCGCAGGCGCCGATCGAGCCCGGCGAGCGGTGCTTGCGCTCGACACCGTGGCTGGCGCGCAGACCGTGGAAACCGTGCCGCTTCATCGGGCCGGCGTAGCCCTTGCCCTTGGTCTTGCCGGTGACGTCGATGCTGATGCCGGCCGGGAACTCCTCGACCGTGACCTCCTGGCCCGGCGAGTAGTCCGCGGCGTCCGCGGTCCGCAGCTCGACGATGTGCCGGCGCGGCGCGACGTCCGCCTTCGCGAAGTGTCCGCCGATCGGCTTCTTGACCTTGCGCGGGTCGATCGCGCCGTACGCCAGCTGGATCGCCGAGTAGCCGTCCTTCTCGGCGCTACGAACCTGGCTCACGACGCACGGGCCGGCCTGAACCACGGTCACGGGGACAACGCGGTTGTTGTCCCAGACCTGGGTCATGCCGAGCTTTGCGCCCAGGATCCCCTTGACTTGCCTGTCCATTTGTCCGGTCCCTACAGCTTGATCTCGATGTCGACGCCAGCCGGCAGGTCGAGGCGCATGAGCGAGTCGACCGTCTTGGGGGTCGGGTCGATGATGTCGATCAGCCGCTTGTGCGTACGCATCTCGAAGTGCTCGCGCGAGTCCTTGTACTTGTGCGGCGAGCGGATGACGCAGAAACGGTTGATCTCCGTGGGCAGCGGCACCGGGCCAGCGACCTGCGCCCCGGTACGCGTCACCGTCTCGACGATCTTCCGAGCCGAGGAGTCGACGACCTCGTGGTCATAGGCCTTGAGCCGGATGCGGATCTTCTGTCCCGCCATGGTGGCTTCTGTTCCTTCTCTCGATGCCGCTGTGTTGCGGGCGCCTGCGCCGGCTGGCACAGGCCCACTTCGCCGACCCCCGCGGTCGGGCGTGTCGCGCCCTCGGGCCGGGCTCCGCCCCAGAGTCCCGGAGCTTTACCGACCACGCGATGGGTCAGGGCGCCGATCGCGGTCACCGCGACCCGGACGCCGTGCGAGGGTGGTTGGCCGCCAGGGGCAGGCCAACCACCCTACGCGCGACCGTTCTACGACCCGGAGGTCCAGCGGATGCCGGACACGGGCGATGAACCGTCGTTACGCAACCTGACTAGTATGCCGCACGACCCGCGGCAACGCTAATCGGGGTTACCCAGCTCACTTGATGATCTTGGTGACGCGACCCGCGCCGACCGTACGGCCACCCTCCCGGATCGCAAACTTGAGGTTCTCCTCCATCGCGATGGGCTGGATCAGCTTCACGGTCATCGTGGTGTTGTCGCCCGGCATGACCATCTCGGTGCCCTCGGGCAGGGTGACGACACCGGTGACGTCCGTGGTCCGGAAGTAGAACTGCGGACGGTAGTTCTGGAAGAACGGGGTGTGCCGGCCGCCCTCCTCCTTGGAGAGGATGTAGACCGTCGCCTCGAACTCCGTGTGCGGGGTGCTGGTGCCCGGCTTGACGACGACCATGCCGCGCTCGACGTCCTCGCGCTTGATGCCACGCAGCAGCAGACCGACGTTCTCGCCCGCGCGGGCCTCGTCGAGCAGCTTGCGGAACATCTCGATGCCGGTGCAGACCGTCTTCTGCGACTTCTCGCGGATGCCGACGATCTCCACCTCCTCGTTCGGCTTGAGGATGCCGCGCTCCGCGCGACCGGTGACGACCGTGCCACGACCGGTGATCGTGAAGACGTCCTCGATCGGCATGAGGAACGGCTTCTCGGTCTCGCGCTCCGGCTGCGGGATCGCGGTGTCGACGGCGTTCATCAGGTCCAGGAGCTTGCTGGTCCACTCCGGGTCACCCTCGAGGGCCTTCAGCGCCGAGACCCGGACGACCGGCAGGTCGTCACCCGGGTACTCCTGCGCCGACAGCAGCTCACGGACCTCGAGCTCGACGAGCTCCAGGAGCTCCTCGTCGTCGACCATGTCGCTCTTGTTGAGCGCCACGACGATGTACGGCACGCCGACCTGGCGGGCCAGCAGCACGTGCTCGCGGGTCTGCGGCATCGGGCCGTCGGTCGCCGCGACCACCAGGATCGCGCCGTCCATCTGGGCGGCACCGGTGATCATGTTCTTGATGTAGTCGGCGTGACCGGGGCAGTCGACGTGCGCGTAGTGCCGCGCCTCGGTCTGGTACTCGACGTGCGCGATGGAGATGGTGATACCGCGGGCCTTCTCCTCCGGCGCCTTGTCGATCTCGTCGAACGGCGTGTACGGGTTCAGGTCCGGGAACTGGTCGTGCAGGACCTTGGTGATGGCCGCCGTCAGCGTCGTCTTACCGTGGTCGATGTGACCAATGGTGCCGATGTTGACGTGCGGCTTAGTCCGCTCGAACTTCGCCTTCGCCACTGGTGTCCTCCTGTGGACTTTCTTGGTTCGTTCGCCCCGGCGCGCCGGTCGGCGCTTAGGACTCTGTCGACAGCCTTTCCGGCCTGACGGCCGGAGAGCCTTTGTGGGTTCTGCGGCGGTGAAGCCTACAGGCCCGGTCTCACGCAACCCGACCGAGGTGGCCGCGGGCGAGGGGCCCTCCCCCGCGACCCACCTCGGACCATCGGATCAACTCAGGTGAGCGTCACTCACCAGTCGCCTTGGCGATGATCTCCTTCGCCACCGAGGCCGGAACCTCGGCGTACGAGTCGAACTGCATGCTGTAGCTAGCCCGGCCCTGGGTCTTCGACCGCAGGTCGCCGACGTAGCCGAACATCTCCGACAACGGCACCAGGGCGCGGACGACGCGGGCACCGCCGCGCTCCTCCATCGCCTGGATGATGCCACGGCGGGAGTTGAGGTCGCCGATGACGTCACCCATGTTCTCCTCAGGAGTGGTGACCTCAACGGCCATCATCGGCTCGAGCAGCGCCGGGTCGGCCTTGCGGGCCGCCTCCTTCAGCGCCATCGAACCGGCGATCTTGAACGCCATCTCGGACGAGTCGACCTCGTGGTACTGACCGTCCACCAGCGTCAGCTTCACGCCGACCAGCGGGAAGCCCGCCAGGATGCCGTACTGCATGGCGTCCTGAGCGCCCGCGTCCACCGAGGGGATGAACTCCCTGGGGATACGGCCACCGGTGACGGCGTTGGCGAACTCGTACGTCGGGGAGTCGTTGTCCAGCGGCAGCGGCTCCAGGGTGATGATCACCCGGGCGTACTGGCCGGAACCACCGGTCTGCTTCTTGTGGGTGAACTCGACCTTCTCCACCTTGCGGCGGATGGTCTCGCGGTACGCCACCTGCGGCTTACCGATGTTCGCCTCGACGTTGAACTCGCGGCGCATCCGGTCGACCAGGATGTCCAGGTGCAGCTCGCCCATGCCGGAGATGACCGTCTGGCCGGTCTCCTCGTCCAGCTTGACGCGGAAGGTCGGGTCCTCCTCGGCCAGCCGCTGGATGGCGGTGCTGAGCTTCTCCTGGTCGGCCTTGGTCTTCGGCTCGATGGCGACCTCGATGACCGGCTCCGGGAAGGTCATCGACTCCAGGATGACCGGGTTGGCCGGGTCGCACAGCGTGTCACCGGTGGTGGTCTGCTTCAGACCCTGGACCGCGATGATGTCGCCAGCCTTGGCGGAGCTGCGCTCCTCCCGCTTGTTGGCGTGCATCTGGTAGATCTTGCCGATCCGCTCCTTGCGGTCCTTGGTGGAGTTGACCACCTGGGACCCGGACTCGACCACGCCGGAGTACACCCGGACGTAGGTGAGCTTGCCGAGGTGCTTGTCGGTCTGGATCTTGAAGGCCAGGCCGGAGAACGGCTCGGACGTCGACGGCTTCCGCTGCATCGGGGTCTCGCCGTCGGTCGCGGTGCCCTCGATCGCCGGGATGTCCAGCGGCGACGGCAGGTAGTCGACCACGGCGTCGAGCATCGGCTGGACGCCCTTGTTCTTGAACGCGGAGCCGCAGAGCACCGGGTTGGCCTTGCCGCCGATGGTGGCCCGACGGATGGCGGCCTTGATCTCCTCGACGGAGATCTCCTCGCCCTCCAGGTACTTCTCCATCACCGCGTCGTCGACGTCGGCCAGGGTCTCCATCAGCTTCTCGCGCCACTCCGCGGCGGAGTCGGCGAGGTCGGCCGGGATCTCCTCGATCGCGTAGTCCTCGCCCTTCTGGGTCTCCCCACGCCAGGTGAGGGCGCGCATGCCGATCAGGTCGACGACGCCGATGTGGTCGGCCTCGGTCCCGATCGGGATCTGGAGCACCAGCGGGGTGGCGTTGAGCCGGTCGATCATCATCTGGACGCAGCGGAAGAAGTCCGCGCCGGTCCGGTCGAGCTTGTTGACGAAGCACATCCGGGGAACGTTGTACTTGTCCGCCTGACGCCAGACGTTCTCCGTCTGCGGCTCCACGCCGGCGACACCGTCGTAGACCGCGACCGCACCGTCCAGCACCCGCAGCGACCGCTCGACCTCGACCGTGAAGTCGACGTGGCCGGGCGTGTCGATGATCTGGATCGTGTGGCCCTTCCACTCACACTTGGTGGCAGCGGAGGTGATGGTGATACCACGCTCCTGCTCCTGCTCCATCCAGTCCATGACGGCAGCGCCCTCGTGGACCTCACCGATCTTGTACGTGATACCGGTGTAGAACAGGATCCGCTCGGTGGTCGTGGTCTTACCGGCATCGATGTGCGCCATGATGCCGATGTTGCGTACGTTGGCGAGCGCGTCTGCGGCGGCCACTTCAATCCCTACTTATCGTCGTCTCGACACAACTGGCTGCGGTTCCGGCGCCGAAGCCGGCGCCGGAACCAGGGTGTTACCAGCGGTAGTGCGCGAAGGCCTTGTTGGACTCGGCCATCTTGTGGGTGTCCTCGCGCCGCTTGACGGCGGCACCGAGGCCGTTGCTGGCGTCCAGCAGCTCGTTCATCAGCCGCTCGACCATGGTCTTCTCGCGCCGGGCGCGGGAGTAGGTGACCAGCCAGCGCAGGCCCAGGGTGGTCGCCCGCGCCGGACGGACCTCGACCGGCACCTGGTAGGTGGCGCCACCGACACGGCGGCTGCGCACCTCGAGGGTCGGCTTGACGTTGTCCATCGCCCGCTTGAGGGTGACGACCGGGTCGGTGCCGGACTTCTCGCGGCAGCCCTCGAGGGCCGCGTACACGATGCGCTCGGCGAGCTGCCGCTTGCCGCGCAGCAGGATCTTGTTCACGAGCTGGGTGACCAGCGGCGAGTTGTACACCGGGTCAGCGACCAGCGGCTTCCGCGGAGCGGGTCCCTTGCGCGGCATCTCAGCTCTTCTCCTTCTTCGCGCCGTAGCGGCTGCGCGCCTGCTTGCGGTTGCGGACGCCCTGGGTGTCCAGCGAACCGCGAACGATCTTGTACCGCACGCCGGGGAGGTCCTTCACACGGCCGCCGCGCACGAGCACGATCGAGTGTTCCTGCAGGTTGTGACCCACGCCCGGGATGTAGGCGGTCACCTCGATCTGGCTGCTGAGCTTGACACGAGCGACCTTGCGCAGCGCCGAGTTCGGCTTCTTGGGGGTGGTGGTGTACACGCGGGTGCACACGCCGCGCCGCTGAGGGGAACCCTTCAGCGCCGGGGTCTTGGTCTTACTCGTCTTCGCCTGGCGGCCCTTGCGGACCAGCTGCTGGATCGTGGGCACCGGGTTTCTCCGCTCCCTTCGGCCGCCGAAGCGACCGCGCCGTCTGCCGTAGCCGACCCGGTGGTCGGCTCTCCTACATTCCGGCCAGGGCCACCTTGCGGAGGTCCCGGCACCCGCGGTCGGGCGTGTCGCCCAGCTCACGGACCCGGCGCCGTCGCTCGCGCGCGCGCCGGATTTCTGTCACCGGCACGCGGTCGTCTCGCGCACCGGGTCTTTGGCTCTGTCGTGTCGCCGCGCGATCACCGGATCGACCGGGTCCAGCGCACACACGAGTTGCCCGGGCAGGCCCGGGCACAAGGGGAAAGAGTACCTATCACAGCCGCACAGGTCAAAACGGAGAGGTCCCGGAGATCGCGTCACCGCCCTGCCGGCCGAACCGTCGTGCCTGCCCACCCGCGATGGGCACCTACGACAACAAGTGTAACGGCTCCCGTAGGATCCGGCCCGGCGCCCCCGCGCGGACCGGATCCAGGGCCCTACTCCGCCCGCCCCGAGCTTCGGCTCCGGCGAAGTAATCTTGGACGGTTTCGGCCCCTGTGGGGGCCGTTTCGTACCAAGATCTCGGCCGCCGGGCTCCGGGCTCCCCCGCCGCTGCCGTCAGCCCAGTCCGAGCAGCAACGCCAGCCCCAGACCGAGCAGGCTGAGCACCAGCCCCGCAGCCCCGCAGCTGATCCCCGCCACCGCCAACCCGCGGCCCGTGAAACGCACCGCGGGCGGGGGCGCCGGCCGGCGGATCTGCCGCGTGCCGAGCAGGCCCGCGACGACGGCCCCCGCACCGATCAGCACGCCGAGCACGGTGAACACGCCAGCGGCCCAGACGCGCTGGGACCCGGCCGCCGCGCCGACGCAGATGACCAGGACGGCCACCAGGACCGACGCGATCCCGGCGACCAGCGACCCGACGGCAAGCCCGGAGGTGACCGGCGGGACGTCGAGGTGCACCACGCCGAAGGGCGTGCCGGGCACCGGCTCGACCCGCTTTGGCGGGCGGGCGGCGTCCCGCGGCGGCGGGGGAACTCGCCCCCAGCTCGCGCCGGGGCCGCCCCAGGCGCCGGCCGCCGGCTGGCCCGGATGGCCCGGATGCGTCCCGACGGGCTGCCCCGGCCAGGCCGACGGCCCCGGGTACGCCCCGGGCGGCTGCGCGGGCCCGGCGGGAAGCGGGGCCGGGTGCGGCACCCCCAGATACGGCCCAGGCCCGGCGTGCGGTCCGGGCCCCATTGTGGGCGACTGCCCGACCGTCGGCGCGGAACCGGACTGGGGCACGGCGCCCTGCCACGGCCCGGAACCTGGCTGCGCTGCGGAGCCAGGCTGCGCTGCCGAGCCAGGCTGCACTGCCGAGCCAGGCTGCACTGCCGAGCCAGGCTGCACTGCCGAGCCAGGCTGCACTGCCGAGCCAGGCTGCACTGCGGAACCAGGCTGCGACGCGGAACCCTCCCACGGTGCGGAGCCAGGCTGCGTGAGCAGGCCGGCAGCGGCCTCGGGCTCTCCGGCCGGCGCGGTCGGCGCCTCGACCGGCGCGGTCGGCGCCTCGACCGGCGTAGAGACCGGTGGTGGGGCGTACTCCACGGAGGCGACCTCCGGGGCGATGCGCGACTGCGAGCCCCCGTCGGGCCTCGGCCTGGCCCACGGGCTCTCCCCCGGCGCCGGCGCAGGGCCCGCCGGGTCAGGGGGCGCGGCGGGTCGCTCCGCCGGGTCGCCCGAGGGCGGCGCCGGTTCCGTCACGAGGGCCTCCTGTCGCGGGTCGGTGTCCACCGTCGGGCCGCCGATGGCGAGCTTGGCCATCGACGCGATCGCGTGAGGGACACGGGCACCGGCCAGGCTACCGCCGCCGGGCCGAGCCCGCGGACGCGCGTACGGGCATTCCCCGACACGGTCAGTCCACGTTCGGGGCGAAGTCGTGCCCGTACGGGTCGCCGGCCAGCCGGACCACGCCGATCACCACCGCGACGACCAGGGTTGCCGCGACCAGGACCAGCCCGGCCCAGGCCAGCCGCTCGCCTCGGCGCAGCCAGTCCGCCCCGGTGAGGAAGCCTCCGGACGCGTACGCCTCCCGGCGGGCCTGCCGGGACAGCACGAGGGCGAGCGTGGCCGGGACCACCCCGCCGAGGAAGAGCCCGGTGAGCGCGCCGAGCAGGCCGAGGGCGAAGACAGCGCGGGCCTTGCTGGAGCGGACCGGGTCGGGGTCGAGCGGGTGGCGCGCCCCGTACTGCGCGACGGGCACCTGCCCGGGTGCGATCGTCATGCACCCATCATGCCCCGCTCCGCCGACCGGCCCGTCCCGCTACCGCCATATGGCGGTGTCCCAGCGGAAACGCGGCAAGCCGGAAACGCGGCGAGGCCCCCGGCGGGTGCCGGGGGCCTCGTCGTGTCCTGCTTTAGCGGTACGACCCGAAGTCGAAGTCGTCCAGCGGAACCGCCTGCCCGCTGGCCGGCCCGAAGCCGTAGTCGGTCTCCGGGTACCCGGTCATCGAGTAGACCTTGGCCTTCGCCTCCTCGGTCGGCTCGACCCGGACGTTGCGGTACTTGCTGATGCCCGTACCGGCCGGGATGAGCTTACCGATGATCACGTTCTCCTTGAGGCCGATCAGCGAGTCGCTGCGGGCGTGGATCGCCGCGTCCGTCAGCACCCGGGTGGTCTCCTGGAAGGAGGCCGCCGACAGCCAGGAGTCCGTGGCCAGCGATGCCTTGGTGATGCCCATCAGCACCGGGCGGCCGGCGGCGGGCTCGCCGCCCTCCGAGACGAGCCGGCGGTTCTCCGACTCGAACAGCGCCCGGTCGACCAGCACGCCCGGCAGGAACTCGGTCGAGCCGGAGTCGATGACCGTCACCCGCTTGAGCATCTGGCGGATGATGATCTCGATGTGCTTGTCGTGGATGAGCACACCCTGCGAGCGGTAGACCTCCTGGACCTCCTGGGTCAGGTGGACCTGGACCGCGCGCGGGCCGAGGATGCGCAGCAGCTCGTGCGGGTCGATGGTGCCCTCGGTGAGCTTCTCGCCGACCTCGACGTGGTCCCCGTCGTGGGCCCGCAGCCGGACCCGCTTGGAGATCTTGTCGTAGACGATCTCGTCGCTGCCGTCGTCCGGCACCACGATGATCTTCCGCGAGCGCTCTCCGTCCTCGATCCGGATCCGGCCCGGGGTGTCGGCGATGGGCGCCTTGCCCTTCGGGACGCGGGCCTCGAAGATCTCCTGGACACGCGGCAGACCCTGGGTGATGTCCTCACCCGCGACGCCACCGGTGTGGAACGTACGCATCGTCAGCTGCGTACCGGGCTCACCGATCGACTGGGCGGCGATGATGCCGACCGCCTCGCCGACGTCCACGGTCTTGCCGGTCGGCAGCGAGCGGCCGTAGCACGCCGCGCAGACGCCCAGCTTCGACTCGCAGGTGAGCACGCTGCGCACCCGCACCGTCTCCACCCCGGCGGCGACGATCTTGTCGACCAGGATGGAGTTGACGTCCTGACCCCGCTCGGCGACGACGGTGCCGTCCGGCCCCTTGATGTCGTCGGCCAGGGTCCGGGCGTGCACGCTGGTCTCGGCGTGCTCGTGGACGTACAGCTTGCCGTCGCGCCGCTCGCCGATCTGCATCGGGATGGCCCGGTCGGTGCCGCAGTCCTCCTCGCGGATGATGACGTCCTGCGAGACGTCCACCAGACGACGGGTCAGGTAACCCGAGTCGGCGGTCCGCAGCGCGGTGTCGGCGAGACCCTTGCGGGCACCGTGCGTGGAGATGAAGTACTCCAGCACGGACAGACCCTCCCGGTAGCTGGCCTTGATCGGCCGCGGGATGATCTCGCCCTTCGGGTTGGCCACCAGACCACGGATCGCGGCGATCTGGCGGAGCTGGAGCAGGTTACCGCGGGCACCCGAGTTGATCATCTTCCACAGCGGGTTCTCCTGCGGCAGCGCGGTGTCCATCTCCTTGGCGACCTCGTTGGTCGCCTTGGTCCAGATCTCGATGAGCTCGCCGCGGCGTTCCTCGGCGGTCATCAGGCCCCGCTGGTACTGCTTGTCGATCCGGTCGGCTTCCTTCTCGTACCGCTCCAGGATCTCCCGCTTGCGCGGCGGGGCGATGACGTCCTCCATGCCGATCGTCACGCCGGACCAGGTGGCCCAGTGGAACCCGGCCTCCTTGAGCCCGTCGAGGGTGGCCGCGAGGGCCACCTTCGGGAAGCGCTCGGCGAGGTCGTTGACGATCGCGGAGAGCTGGCCCTTGCGGATCTCGTAGTTCACGAAGCGGTAGCCCGGCGGCAGCGTCTCGTTGAACAGCACCCGGCCCAGGGTGGTCTCGACGGTCACCGGGTCGCCCTCGACCCAGCCCTCCGGCGCGACCCACGGCTCGGCGCCCGCGCCGTTGTCGACGCCGACCAGCCCGCGCAGCCGGATCTTCACCGGCGCCTGCAGGTGCAGTTCGCCGTTGTCGAAGGCCATCCGCGCCTCGGCGTCCGAGCTGAACGCCCGACCCTCGCCCTTGCCACCCGGGGTGAGGTGGGTGAGGTGGTACAGGCCGATGACCATGTCCTGGGTGGGCATGGTGACCGGCTTGCCGTCGGCCGGCTTGAGGATGTTGTTCGACGACAGCATCAGGATCCGCGCCTCGGCCTGGGCCTCGGCGGACAGCGGCACGTGCACCGCCATCTGGTCACCGTCGAAGTCGGCGTTGAACGCGGTGCAGACCAGCGGGTGGATCTGGATGGCCTTGCCCTCGACCAGCTGCGGCTCGAAGGCCTGGATGCCCAGCCGGTGCAGGGTCGGCGCACGGTTCAGCAGCACCGGGTGCTCGCCGATGACCTCTTCCAGCACGTCCCACACGACCGGCCGCTGCCGCTCGACCATCCGCTTGGCGGACTTGATGTTCTGCGCGTGGTTGAGGTCGACCAGCCGCTTCATCACGAACGGCTTGAACAGCTCCAGCGCCATCTGCTTGGGCAGGCCGCACTGGTGCAGCTTCAGCTTCGGGCCGACCACGATGACCGAACGGCCGGAGTAGTCGACGCGCTTGCCCAGCAGGTTCTGCCGGAACCGGCCCTGCTTGCCCTTGAGCATGTCGGACAGCGACTTCAGCGGACGGTTGCCCGGGCCGGTGACCGGCCGGCCGCGGCGGCCGTTGTCGAACAGCGCGTCGACGGCCTCCTGGAGCATCCGCTTCTCGTTGTTGACGATGATCTCGGGCGCGCCGAGGTCGATCAGCCGCTTGAGGCGGTTGTTCCGGTTGATCACCCGGCGGTACAGGTCGTTCAGGTCGCTGGTCGCGAAGCGGCCACCATCGAGCTGCACCATCGGGCGCAGGTCCGGCGGGATGACCGGGACGCAGTCGAGCACCATGCCGAGCGGCGAGTTGCGGGTGTTCAGGAACGCCGCCACGACCTTGAGCCGCTTGAGCGCCCGGATCTTCCGCTGGCCCTTGCCGGTACGGATGGTCTCGCGCAGGCTCTCGGCCTCGGCGTCGAGGTCCATGTTCTGGACCAGCGCCTTGATGGCCTCGGCGCCCATGCCGCCGGTGAAGTACTCGCCGAACCGGTCGCGCAGCTCCCGGTAGAGCAGCTCGTCGGTGACCAGCTGCTTCGAGTCCAGCTTGCGGAAGGTGTCGAGCACCTCGTCCAGGCGGTCGATCTCGCGCTGGGCCCGGTCGCGGATCTGGCGCATCTCGCGCTCTCCGCCCTCCTTGACCTTGCGCCGGACGTCCGCCTTGGCACCCTCGGCCTCCAGCTCGGCCAGGTCGGCCTCGAGCTTGGCGGCCCGCTTCTCGATCTCCGAGTCGCGGCTGTTCTCGGCCTGCCGCTTCTCCGCCAGGATCTCGTTCTCGATCGTCGAGAGGTCGCGGTGACGCGCCTCGGCGTCCACGCTCGTCACGACGTACGAGGCGAAGTAGATGATCTTCTCGAGGTCCTTGGGGGCGAGGTCCAGCAGGTAGCCCAGCCGGCTCGGCACGCCCTTGAAGTACCAGATGTGCGTCACCGGAGCGGCCAGCTCGATGTGGCCCATCCGCTCGCGGCGGACCTTGGAGCGGGTCACCTCGACGCCGCAGCGCTCGCAGATGATGCCCTTGAACCGGACCCGCTTGTACTTACCGCAGTAGCACTCCCAGTCCCGCTGCGGGCCGAAGATCTTCTCGCAGAAGAGCCCGTCCTTTTCCGGCTTGAGGGTGCGGTAGTTGATCGTCTCGGGCTTCTTGACCTCGCCGTGGGACCACTGACGGATGTCGTCGGCGGTGGCAAGGCCGATCCGCAGCTCGTCGAAGAAGTTGACGTCGAGCACTATGTCCCCTATGTCGTCGTCTTTACAGCTAAATCGTGGGCGGGGTTGGGGGCCGGCCGACCCGCGTCGGGATCAAGCCTGACCTCGCGGATTCCGGCGCGCCCGCTTCGCATCGCGCCCCGGAACCCCGCGCCAGAGCGGGGCGGCCGGCCCCCAACCCACACCACTTACACCTCTTCGACCGAGCTCGGCTCGCGCCGGGACAGGTCGATGCCCAGCTCCTCCGCGGCCCGGAACACCTCGTCGTCGGTCTCGCGCATCTCGAGGGCAACCCCGTCGCTGGAGAGCACCTCGACGTTGAGGCACAGCGACTGGAGCTCCTTGAGCAGCACCTTGAACGACTCCGGGATGCCCGGCTCCGGGATGTTCTCGCCCTTGACGATCGCCTCGTAGACCTTGACCCGGCCCAGGACGTCGTCGGACTTGATCGTCAGTAGCTCCTGCAGGGCGTACGCGGCGCCGTACGCCTGCATCGCCCAGCACTCCATCTCACCGAAGCGCTGCCCACCGAACTGCGCCTTACCACCCAGCGGCTGCTGCGTGATCATCGAGTACGGGCCGGTCGAACGGGCGTGGATCTTGTCGTCGACCAGGTGGTTGAGCTTCAGGATGTAGATGTAGCCGACCGCGATCGGGTCCGGCAGCGGCTCGCCGGAGCGACCGTCGAACAGCTGCGCCTTGCCGCTGGAGCCGATCAGCTGCTTGCCGTCCCGGTTGGGCAGGGTCGACGCGAGCAGACCGGAGATCTCCTCCTCGCGGGCGCCGTCGAAGACCGGCGTCGCCACGTTGGTGTCCGGCTCCGACTCGTGCGCCTCGATGGAGCGCAGCTGGCGCTTCCACTCGACGTCGTCGCCCTCGACCTTCCACCCCGTCTTGGCCACCCAGCCGAGGTGCGTCTCCAGCACCTGGCCGATGTTCATCCGGGACGGCACACCCAGCGGGTTCAGCACGATGTCGACCGGGGTGCCGTCCTCCAGGAACGGCATGTCCTCGATCGGCAGGATCTTCGAGATGACACCCTTGTTGCCGTGCCGGCCGGCGAGCTTGTCGCCGTCCTGGATCTTCCGCTTCTGGGCCACGTAGACCCGGACCAGCTCGTTGACGCCCGGGGGCAGCTCGTCGCCGTCCTCGCGGGAGAACGTCCGTACGCCGATGACCGTGCCGGTCTCACCGTGCGGCACCTTCAGCGAGGTGTCCCGGACCTCGCGCGCCTTCTCGCCGAAGATCGCGCGGAGCAGCCGCTCCTCCGGGGTCAGCTCGGTCTCGCCCTTGGGCGTGACCTTGCCGACCAGGATGTCGCCGGGGACGACCTCGGCGCCGATCCGGATGATGCCCCGCTCGTCGAGGTCGGCGAGCATCTCCTCGCTGACGTTCGGGATGTCGCGGGTGATCTCCTCCGGGCCGAGCTTGGTGTCCCGGGCGTCGACCTCGTGCTCCTCGATGTGGATCGAGGTGAGGACGTCCTGCTGCACGAGGCGCTGCGACAGGATGATCGCGTCCTCGTAGTTGTGGCCCTCCCAGGTCATGAACGCCACGAGCAGGTTGCGCCCGAGCGCCATCTCGCCCTCGTCGGTGCACGGACCGTCGGCGATGACCTGGCCGGCCTCGACCCGGTCGCCCTCGAAGACGACCGGCTTCTGGTTGACGCAGGAGCCGGCGTTGGAGCGGCGGAACTTGTGCAGCAGGTACGTCCGGCGGTGGCCGTCGTCCTGGTGGACGGTGATGTAGTCGGCGCACAGGTCCTCGATGACGCCACCGACCTCGGCGACCACCACGTCGCCGGCGTCGACGGCGGCACGGTACTCCATGCCGGTGCCGACCAGCGGCGACTCGGCCTTGACCAGCGGCACCGCCTGGCGCTGCATGTTCGCGCCCATGAGCGCGCGGTTGGCGTCGTCGTGCTCGAGGAACGGGATCATCGCGGTCGCGACGGACACCATCTGCCGCGGCGAGATGTCCATGTAGTCCACGGCCTCCGGCGGCACGTCCTCGGTCTCGCCGCCCTTACGGCGGACCAGGACGCGGTCCTCGGCGAACGAGCCGTCGGACTTCAGCGGGGCGTTGGCCTGCGCCTTGACGAACCGGTCCTCCTCGTCCGCCGTCAGGTAGTCGATCTGGTCGGTGACCCGACCGTTGACGACCTTCCGGTACGGCGTCTCGATGAACCCGAACGGGTTGACCCGGGCGAAGGTGGACAGGGCGCCGATCAGACCGATGTTCGGGCCTTCCGGCGTCTCGATCGGGCACATCCGACCGTAGTGCGACGGGTGCACGTCGCGGACCTCGAAACCGGCCCGCTCCCGGGACAGACCACCCGGGCCGAGCGCGTTCAGCCGCCGCCGGTGGGTCAGGCCCGCCAGCGGGTTGGTCTGGTCCATGAACTGGGACAGCTGCGACGTGCCGAAGAACTCCTTGATCGCCGCCACCACCGGACGGATGTTGATCAGGGTCTGCGGCGTGATCGCCTCGACGTCCTGGGTGGTCATCCGCTCGCGGACGACCCGCTCCATCCGGGACAGGCCGACCCGGACCTGGTTCTGGATGAGTTCGCCGACGGTACGGATCCGGCGGTTGCCGAAGTGGTCGATGTCGTCGGCCTCGTAGCCCTCCTCACCGGCGTGCAGCCGGCACAGGTACTCCACGGTGGCGACGATGTCGTCCTCGGTCAGCGTGCCGGTGGTGATCGGCACGTCCAGGACGAGCTTCTTGTTGAACTTGTACCGACCGACCTTGGCGATGTCGTACCGCTTCGGGTTGAAGAAGAGATTGTCCAGCAGGGTCTGGGCGTTCTCGCGGGTCGGCGGCTCGCCAGGGCGCAGCTTGCGGTAGATGTCAAGCAGTGCCTCGTCCTGGCCGGCGATGTGGTCCTTCTCGAGCGTGGTCATCATCAGCTCGGACCAGCCGAACTTCTCGCGGATCCGCTCCGCCGACCAACCGATGGCCTTGAGCAGCACCGTGACGGCCTGCCGGCGCTTACGGTCGATACGGACGCCGACGGTGTCGCGCTTGTCGACGTCGAACTCCAGCCAGGCACCCCGGCTCGGGATGAGCTTGACGCTGGAGAGGTCGCGGTCGGAGGTCTTGTCGGGCTGCTTGTCGAAGTAGACGCCCGGGGAACGGACGAGCTGGCTGACCACGACCCGCTCGGTGCCGTTGATGATGAACGTGCCCTTGGGCGTCATCATCGGGAAGTCACCCATGAACACCGTCTGGCTCTTGATCTCGCCGGTGGTGTTGTTGGTGAACTCCGCCGTCACGAACAGCGGGGCGCAGTAGGTCAGGTCCTTCTCCTTGCACTCCTCGATCGAGGCCTTGACCTCGTCGAAGCGCGGTGCCGAGAAGGAGAGCGACATGGTGCCGGAGAAGTCCTCAATGGGACTGATCTCGTCGAGGATCTCCGCGAGACCCGAGCGTGCGTGCGGGTCGTCCGCCGACCGGCCCTGCCAAGCCTCGTTGCCGACGAGCCAGTCGAAGGACTCGTTCTGGATGGCGAGGAGGTTGGGGACCTCGAGGTGTTCGGTGATCCTGCCGAAAGAGACTCGGCGGGGCGCGAAAGCGCTCGACGTACGACTGGTCTTCGCAGGGCGGGAAGCTGCCAAGATGCGTCCTTCCGAGGACCGGTGCTGCAGAACGGCTGGTACGCGTGCACTCCAATGACCCCACCAGAAATATCCATAAACGGACATTTCCGAGCAGGGGTCAAGTCGGAAGGCAGCGCAAACTAGCAGTGTAGCCGAGAGGCTAACCGCTGTCCAGCCCGCCCCGCAGGTCGTGGCGGAACGTGCCTCGGGGACCCCTCGGAACGGGGCCGCACCGGGCCGCTCGGAACGCGGCGGACCCACGGACCGCCCGGGGCCGCGGAGGATGCACCGCCGCTGCCATTACCCGAGTGGTGGCCGTTGCAAGCGCGGAAGGTCTTGCTGGTGTCAGCGTGCCTGGCGGCCCGGGGCCGCGTCAAGGGGCGTCTCGTCCGGGCGGGGCGTTTCCCGCCGACGGGCGACCGGCCCGCCCCCGCCCCACCGACCGACACGCGGCGTCGATGCCCTGCTCACGCGGCTGCGGTGGGTGTCCGCAAACAACACGGCGGGCGACGACCCGTTCCCGGATCGTCGCCCGCCGCACACGCGGTGTGCCCTGGCTCACGCGGAGCCGGACACGCACCTGGTCCCCAGTTACTTGAGGGTGACCTTGGCGCCCTCGCCCTCGAGCTTGGCCTTGGCCTTGTCGGCGGTCTCCTTGTTGACCTTCTCCAGAACCGCCTTCGGCGCGGCCTCGACCAGGTCCTTGGCCTCCTTCAGGCCCAGGCCGGTCAGCTCGCGCACGACCTTGATGACCTGGATCTTCTTGCCACCGTCGGCGTCGAGGACGACGTCGAACTCGTCCTTCTCCGGCTCGGCCTCGACCGGGGCGGCACCCTGGGCGGCGGCGGCCACGGCGACCGGGGCGGCGGCGGTGACCTCGAAGGTCTCCTCGAACTGCTTCACGAACTCGGAGAGCTCGATCAGCGTCATCTCCTTGAACGCGTCGAGCAGCTCGTCGGTGCTGAGCTTCGCCATGTCTGGCGTCCTTTCCTGAATTCTTGACTAGGTAAGTGGGTGCGCCGCGGGGCCTCAGGCCGCCTCGGCGCCCTCCTTCTCGCGCTTGTCCTGCAGGGCGGCCGCCAGGCGGGCGGTCTTCGACAGCGGGGCCTGGAACAGGGCCGCGGCCTTGCTCAGGTTGCCCTTCATCGCGCCGGCCAGCTTGGCCAGCAGCACCTCGCGGGACTCCAGGTCGGCGAGCTTCGTGACCTCGGCCGCGGAGATGGCCTTGCCCTCGAAGACGCCGCCCTTGATGACGAGCTTCGGGTTGGCCTTCGCGAAGTCGCGAAGGCCCTTCGCCGCCTCGACGACGTCGCCCGAAACGAAAGTCAGCGCGGTAGGACCGGTGAACAGCTCGTCGAGGCCGGAGATGCCCGCCTCGCTCGCGGCACGCTTCGCCAGCGTGTTCTTCGCGACCGTGTAGGTGCTCTCCTTGCCGAGCGAGCGCCGCAGCTGGGTGAGCTGGGCAACCGTCAGGCCACGGTACTCGGTGAGGACCGCCGCGCCCGCGTTGCGGAAGCTCTCGGTCAGCTCAGCGACGGCCGTGGCCTTGTCGGCCCGGATCGGCTTGTCCGCCATGTCCCTCCTCTCTCGTTGCTCGAGGCTGGTGCACCGGGAAGCCGGCGGGCTCCCGCGGTTGCGAAGGGACCCACGACAACGAGAAAAGCCCCGGCGCAGGGCGCACGGGGCGAGGGCCGGCCGGACTCACCGCAGTCGGCGGACCACGGGAACACAGCCGATTTTCGCTTGCCGCCCTGCGCGGGTCGCCCGTCGAAGCGGGACCTTCGACCGTGCCGGGGCACGGTGACCAGCGGTCTCTGGGTGGTACTTCGCGACAAGGCTACGCCACACCTGCGGCAAGGGCCAAATCGCCCCCCGCGTGCTCCGGGTCACGTCGCCTCGGCCGGCGCTGCCGGCCCTGTCGAAGAGCCGGGACGCGCGGGCACCGCCCCCGGAAGGCGGCGTGCGTCAGGCGCGGGCGCGGCGGCGCCAGGCGTAGCCCGCCAGGGCCGCCGCGCTCCAGGCCACCGCCCGGAAAGAGCACCACCGCCGAGACGCCGTAGGCCTCCGCCGGCTCGGCCCGGCCGCCGCCGTACAGGACGCCGAGGACCAGCAGGCCGGCCAGCAGCGGCGCGACCGCCCGCCCGGTACGCAGGAAGGCGGCCAGCCGCAGCCGGACCAGCGCGCTCACCGGGCCACCCGCCCGGGCTCGGTGGACCGCACCGCCCGGCTCGTCGCCCGGCGGAGCCGACCCGCCCTCGGCCGCGGCGGAGTCGACGGGCGCGGGCAGGCCGACGACCGGACGGTCCTCGGGCGGGACCGGGGCGTCGGGCAGGGCGGCGTCGGAGCGTACCCGCAGGACGTGGTGGCCGTCGGCGCGCAACCGGGCGACGGCGCCGGCCACCCGCGCGGCCGGGACCGCCGAGCACCACCGCCGCCTCGCCCGAGCCGATGCCCAGGCTCGCCGCGCGCAGCACCCACGGGCCACGCCGGTGGTAGCGCAGCCAGACGTCCTCCCACCGCATGCCGCGAGCCTGCCACAGCGGACGAACGGACGGGGCCCCGCCACAGGTCGTGGCGGGGCCCCGCCGAGGCAGCCGTGCTCAGCCCTCGGCCGAGCCCTCCTGGAGGTTCTTCACCACGTTCGGGTCGACCGGTACGCCCGGGCCCATCGTGGTGGTGAGGGTGACCTTCTTCAGGTACTTGCCCTTCGCCGCCGACGGCTTGGCCCGCAGCACCTCGTCGAGGACCGCGGCGTAGTTGTCGACCAGCTGGGACTCGGAGAACGAGGCCTTGCCGATGATCAGGTGCAGGTTGGAGTGCTTGTCCACCCGGAAGGTGATCTTGCCGCCCTTGATGTCCGAGACGGCCTTGGCGACGTCCATGGTCACGGTGCCGGTCTTCGGGTTCGGCATGAGACCGCGCGGGCCCAGGATCCGCGCGATCCGGCCGATCTTGGCCATCTGGTCCGGCGTGGCGATCGCCGCGTCGAAGTCGAGCCAGCCGCCCTGGATCCGGGCGACGAGCTCGTCGGTGCCCACCTCGTCCGCACCGGCGGCCGCGGCCTCCTCGGCCTTCGCGCCGGCGGCGAAGACGATCACGCGGGCGGTCTTACCGGTGCCGTGCGGCAGGTTGACCGTGCCGCGGACCATCTGGTCCGCCTTACGGGGGTCGACGCCGAGGCGCATCGCGACCTCGACCGTGGCGTCGAACTTGACGGAGGTGGTCTCCTTGGCCAGCTTGACGGCCTCGGCGGGGGTGTAGAGCTTCGCCCGGTCGATGACCTCGGCGGCCTTGCGGTAGCTCTTGCTGCGCTGCATTTCTCGATTACTCCTGTGGTCTCTGGCGGGCCGCGGCGTCCGCGCGCCCTCCCACGAACGGGTCCGGTCTGCGGTGGGCGACGTCAGTCGGCGACGGTCAGGCCCATCGACCGGGCGGTGCCGGCGATGATCTTCTCAGCCTGCTCGATGTCGTTGGCGTTGAGGTCGGCCATCTTCTTCTCGGCGATCTCGCGCAGCTGGGCGCGGGTGACGCTGCCGACCTTCTCCTTGTGCGGAACGCCGGAGCCCTTCTGCACGCCGGCGGCCTTGATCAGCAGCCGGGCGGCGGGCGGGGTCTTCAGCACGAAGCTGAAGGTGCGGTCCTCGTACACGCTGATCTCGGCGGGGACGATGTCGCCCCGCTGGGACTCGGTCTGCGCGTTGTAGGACTTGCAGAACTCCATGATGTTCACGCCGTGCTGACCGAGCGCGGGGCCGACCGGCGGCGCCGGGGTGGCCTGGCCCGCCGGCAGCTGAAGCGTGAACGTCTTGACGAGCTTCTTCTTCGGAGGCATGTCTCTTCCTGGGGCTTGAAACTGGGAAATGCGCCGGCCGCGGGCGCGCACGGTCAGCGCGGTGCGACAGCGGCGACGTTCTAGGGTAGCGCAGCGTTCCGCCGTCTCCTCCCCCGAGGTCCGGCGACGGAGGCGGAACGAGTACGCCGGCGGCGGGCTCGCAGCCCACCGCCGGCGAGCGGTACGTCAGATCTTGGCGACCTGGTTGAAGTTCAGCTCCACCGGGGTCTCCCGGCCGAAGATCGACACCAGCACCTTGAGCTTCTGCTGGTCGGCGTTGATCTCGCTGATCGTCGCCGGCAGCGAGGCGAACGCGCCGTCGGTGACGGTGACCGAGTCGCCCACCTCGAAGTCGAGGACCTTGACCTCGGGCTTCGCCTTCTTCTGCTCGGTCTCGACCGCCGGGGCCAGCCACTTGAGCACCTCGTCGAGGCTCAGCGGCGCCGGACGGTCGGCCCGGTCGGTCGCCCCCACGAAGCCGGTGACGCCCGGGGTGTTGCGCACGCAGGAGTACGACTCGGCGGTCAGCTCCATCCGGACCAGGATGTAGCCCGGGAAGACCTTCGCCTGGACCTGGGACCGCTTGCCGTTCTTGACCTCGACCTCTTCCCGGGTCGGCACCTCGACCTGGTAGATGTAGTCCTCCATGTCGAGGGACGTGATCCGGGTCTCGAGGTTGGTCTTGACCTTGTTCTCGTAGCCGGCGTACGAGTGCACCACGTACCAGTCGCCAGGCGCGTAGCGCAGCTTCTGGCGCAGCTCCGCCACCGGGTCGTACTCCTCGTCCGGGGCAGGCTCGGTGGTCGGAAAGTCCGGCTCGCTGGCGGCCTCGACCGACTCGTCACTGGCCGCCGTCGCCACCGTGGACTGCTCGTCCGTGGTCTCGGCGGTCTCGTCGTACTCAGGCACGCTCGCTCACTTCCGTCACTATCGGCTTGAATCAGCCGGTCAGCTGGCGTTGCCGAAGACCCACAGCACGCCCTTCGCGAAGGCGTAGTCCAGGGCGCCCACGATCGTCAGCATCACGGCGACGAAGGTGACGACCACGGCCGTGTAGGTCAGCAACTCCTTGCGGGTCGGCCAGATGACCTTACGCAGTTCGGCCACGACCTCGCGGAAGAACCGCCCGATGCGGGCGAACAGCCCCACCCGGTCGGTGTCCTTACGGGTCTTCCTGTCGTCGGCCGACTCGGCCTTGGCCCGCGCCCGAGTGGCGGTGCCACCCCGGGAGACCGGCTCTTCCGCGTCGGTGGCGTCGTCGGCGGCCACGTCGTCGACGTTCTCGTCGTTCAGACGGTCGTCGCCGGCGTCCTCGCTGCGCCGCTTGTTCTCGGCCACTTCGCCCTCCGTCGCGGGAAATCGGGTCGCACACCGGTGCGGTGTGCGCGGCGCTGGTCACGCCGGCCGGACCAACCGTCCCGCGACGGGCCGCGGCCGGCGGATCGACGGAAGGGCCCGATGCCTCGGACCACCCCACCGATGCCACCACCACGGGCCGAACGCCGCCGGTTGGCGGCGCGACCCACGGAACGGTCAGGCCTGAGGCGCAGGGGTGACAGGACTTGAACCTGCAGCCTGCGGTTTTGGAGACCGCTGCTCTGCCAATTGAGCTACACCCCTGTGCGGCACGCTCACCCAGCCCGGCCAGCCAGCACCGGGCGGGGTCACTTGCCCCACGGCGGACCAGTGTACGGGTAGCGAGGCCACTTTCCCAACCGGTCTGCCATCTGGCGTGGCGGAGCGCCTCAGCGGGGCGTCCGGATCACCGCCCGGGCCTGCGAGAGCACCTTCTCGCCCCGGCATGTCGCGGTGATGTCGAGCCTGGTCAGGCCCTCGTCGGTGACCTCCTTGACCTTGGCGGTGACCTCGATCTCGGTGCCGGCGTCGTCGTCGGGGACGACCACCGGACGGGTGAACCGGACCCCGTAGTCGACCACCGCGTCCGGCGCCCCGGCCCACTCGGCGACCGCGCGGCCGACGAGGGCCATGGTGAACATCCCGTGCGCGATCACCCCCGGCAGACCCACGTTCGTGGCGAACCGGTCGCTCCAGTGGATCGGGTTGAAGTCGCCCGAGGCACCCGCGTAGCGGACCAGGTCGGCCCGGGTGACCCGGAAGGTCTTGGTGGGCAGTTCCATCTCAGGCCTCCCCGCGTACGACGAGCTTGGACCAGACGGTGACGACCGGCTCGCCGGCCGGCGTGCTGACGTCCGTGCGGGTGGTGAGGAAGTCGTGCCCGCCCCGGTGGTTGATGCCCTCGATGGTGTTCACGCAGACCAGCTCGTCCCCGGCCACCACGGGCCGGGCGTACGCGAAGCGCTGGTCGCCGTGCACCACCCGGCTGTAGTCCACGCCGAGGGCCGGGTCCTCGATGATCTGCCGGCTGGCGGCCATGGTCAGCACCACGGGAAAGGTCGGCGGGGCGACCACGTCCGGGTGCCCGAGCGCCCGGGCGGCGTCCTGGTCGTGGTGCGCCGGGTCGGTGGCGCCGATGGCGGTGGCGAACTCGCGGATCTTTTCTCGGCCCACCTGGTAGGGGGCGGTCGGCGGATAGGTCCGGCCGACGAAGGACGGGTCCAAGGGCATGCCCGAGAACCTACACGGAGAGCAGGAAAGCCGACCCGGGGTGGACGGGCGGCCGAGGGGCCGCGCCGTCCGCACCGGATCGGCTTTCGGGGTCGTGCTGCCGGCTCGCGCCGGCGATGTCAGCGGGTCTCGCGGTGGACCGTGTGCCGCCCGTCCCGGGGGCAGAACTTCTTCAGCTCGATGCGGTCCGGGTCGTTGCGGCGGTTCTTGCGCGTGATGTAGTTGCGCTCCTTGCACTCCACACACGCCAAAGTGATCTTCGGCCGGACATCGGTAGCCTTCGCCACGGCGGAGTGCCTTCCTCGCTCAGTCAACAACTACGGCGTCACAGCGTACGCGCTGCGGACGCGGACATGCAAAGTGGGCGCCTTCGGCGCCCCTTTCACCATCCACCGGAAGCAAGCCGGAGGACGAGAGTAGCGGTGGCCGGACTTGAACCGGCGACACAGCGATTATGAGCCGCTTGCTCTGCCATCTGAGCTACACCGCCGTGGCGGGTCCAGCCGGACCCTTTGAGCCCCCTTACGGAATCGAACCGTAGACCTTCTCCTTACCATGGAGACGCTCTGCCGACTGAGCTAAGGGGGCCTGCTCGATCACTCTGTGACCGCGCAGAGGTAAGAGTACACGGCCCGGTCCCAGAGGTGAAATCGGATCCCCCGCGCCGGCGACGACCCCCGTTACCGCAGGTCAGAGCAAAATCGTGGAGCGGTCGGGCACCACCCGCAGCCGGGGGTGCTCCAAGCCGGCCGTCGGCTCCGGGTCAGCCTGGGCCCCGAACCAGGTCTCCAACCGCTCGTACGGCAGCGGCCGGCTGAACAGGAAGCCCTGGCCGATCTCGCAGCCGATGTCCTGGAGCAGCTCCAGGGTCAGCTCGCTCTCCACGCCCTCGGCCACCACGGCCAGGCCGAACTGCTGGGAGAGGGTCACCACGGCGTTGACGATGGCCAGGTCCCCCGGGTCGGTCGCCATGCCCTGCACGAACGAGCGGTCGACCTTCACCTCGTGCACCGGCAGGCGGCGCAGGTACGCCAGGGACGAGGAGCCGACGCCGAAGTCGTCCACCGACAGCCGTACGCCGAGGTCGCGCAGCCGGCGCAGGGCCGGGATCGGGCGGTCCGTGCCGTCCAGGACCGCGGCCTCCCGGATCTCGAAGGTGAGCCGCTGCGGCGGCACGTCGTACTCGGCGAGCAGCTCCCTGACCCGGTCCGGGAAGTGCCGGTCGGTGAGCGTACGGGCGGCGAGGTTGACCGAGACGGCGAGCGGCCGCTGGGCGTGGCCCCAGTCCCGGCTGCGCCGCAGCCCCTCCCGCAGCACCACCTCGGTGAGCCGGCCGAGCAGGCCGGTGTGCTCCGCCACCGCGACGAAGTCCTCGGGGGCCACCTCGCCGTGCGCCGGGTGCTCCCACCGGGCCAGGCACTCCACCCCGACCAGCCGGCGGTCCCGCAGGGTCACCTTCGGCTGGAAGTAGACCTCCAGCTCACCATCGTCGAGGGCGCGGCGCAGATCACCGGCGATGCCGAGCCGGCGCAGCGACCGGGACTCCAACGCCGGGCTGAACAGCTGCACGTTGCCGGGCACCGACTTGGCCGCCGTCGCCGCCAGGTTCACCCGCTGCAACAGCGTCGCCGCGTCGCTGCCGTGATCCGGATGTACGGCCACCCCCACGGCGGTGTCCACGTCGAGGGTGAGCGCGTCGAAGACCATCTCGGCCCGGATCTCCTCGCGCAGCCGCGCCGCCAGCTCCAGCGCCGCCTCGGCGTTCTCCAGCCGGAGGGTGACCAGGAACTCGTCGCCGCCGACCCGGCCGACCAGGGCCGAGGACGGCGCGGAGGCGCGCAGCCGGTCGGCGACCTCGGCGAGGACCTGATCGCCGGCGGCGTGGCCGAGGGACTCGTTGACCTGGCGCAGCCCGTCGACGTCGAACAGCAGGACGGCGACCACCTCGCCCGGCGCCCGGATCTTGACCGCCTCGTCGAGGGCGCCGGTGATCCGCCGCCGGTTGGGAAGTCTGGTCAGCGTGTCGTGGTACGCGTCGTGGCGCAGCCGGTCGACCAGCCGGGAGTTCTCCAGGGCGATCCCGGCGTGCGCCGCCACCGTCTCCAGGACGGGTACGTCCTGCGCCGTGAAGAAGTTGACGCCGCCGAGCCGGTTGGTGACCTCGAGTGTGCCGATCACCGCCGGGCCGGACCGCAGCGGAACGATGATGGCGTCCTTCACCGCCGCCTCCCGCAGCACCGCGAGCTGCTGCCGCTCCCCGCCGAGCCGGGGGCCGACGGCGATCGCCCGCCGCTGCTCCACCGCCTGTTCCCGGAGCGTGGCCGGAATCTTGCCGAAGTCGAGCAGCCCCGGTCGGTCCAGCCGGGCGGTGAGCAGCACCTCGGGGTGGCGTCCGTGCTGCGGCAGCCAGAGGGTCGCGTACTCGGCCTGCATGAGAGCGCGCACCCGGCCGAGCAGGGCGTCGGGCAGCGTCCCGTCCTGACCACTGTGGGCCATCGCCCGCGTCAGGTCGTAGATGTCGGCCAGCGTCCGGTGCTGTCGCAGGAACTGCGCGTACGTCCGGTAGAGGGTGGCCACGGCCAGCGCCAGCGCGGCGAGCAGGACCAGCGACCACTGGGTCGTCGTCACCGCGATGAGGATGATCAGCCCCACCGTCATGCTGAGCACCGCCGCCAGGAGCGACGCCACCGAGGTCCGGACGATCTCCAGGCCGGCCTGCCAGCCCTGCAGCAGGGTGATGACCCCGACCACGGCGGCAAAGGTGACGAGGGTGACCGTGCTCACCACCGCGAAAAGGATGCCCCAGGTGCCCGGCCCCACCCCCCGGATCTCCGGCAACGCGAGCAGGACCAGACCGGCCAACGAGGTGGCCGCGGCCGAGCGGGCGACGTTGAATGCCAACTTCGCCGGGCCCAACCTGCGTCGTAGCTGGACGACGACCGCGGCCAGGGTCGCGACCAGGACGACGAGCAGGGGCGGAAGGTAGTAGAACGCCAGCACCAGCGGAATCTCGGTGATGTTGGCGGTGAGCGTCTGCCGGCGCACCACGAAGGTGAGCAACGGCAGTTGCACGGCCACGAGGGCGACGAAGATGAGGACCGCGGTGCCCCACTCGGCGCCGACCGCCGTGTGCGGGTCGGCCCCGGCGCCTTGCCGACCCGCTGCCACCTGGGCGAGGGCCAGGACGGTCGAGCAGACGATGGCAAGCAGCGTCAGCGGCCCGGTGATCAGCCAGGCATTCTCGGTGGCCCGTCGGGCCACCCGGGCATCGCTGGCCATGCAGCCCCCCTCGTCGTCACAGAGACGCGCGCTCCGCGTTCAATCCGGAACCTCACGGCCCCGCACTTGCGCCGGAAGCGAAGCTGCGACCATTTCCACTCCGCGGGCCTAGGCCCAGTCGTACTCGAGACTCGTCTGGTCTCCGACGGCGGGGGCGCCGGCACCGCCGGCGGCGACGCCGGCGACGCCCGCAGCGAGGGCGACCAGCATCAGGGTCAAGCCGAGCAGCCGACCCAGCTTTCGATTAAGCATCGGTGGGGCTCCTGTCGCGAACAAGCAGCACGGGGGGGTGAAGATTCCATGATGGTGCCACACCCCGCACCTGCAACAAAGACGTCCCGGGGCGGCCTCCGCCGGGACGCAGGCAAGTCCGACTGATTGGCAGCAGGGCCTGCCTGGCGGGTTGATAGCCAGGTAGGCAAAGCCCCGCCGCACCCGGATGCACTTGGCGAACACTCGGACTTTCGGCGTCAATGGCTGATTTTTCCTGAGTGCCCTCCGAACCCCACGAACGGACAAAGGCCGGCTCCATACCCCATGTGCCCCGCTCTGACTACCAGAGCGACCTTCCCCTCCGCTAGCCATCTATCGAAGAATTTATCTGTCTCCCGGAACGAGAGCCGTCCGGGAAGCGGCGTATACCCCTTCGGGTGCCAGAAGAGGCGAGACGGTCGAACCGATTCGCCGGAACGGCGGAGGCGGATCATGGGCGTACCCGTCGTCCAGCGGACCCCTCGCGCGACGAACCTGGACCTCCACGGCGCTCCCGGCCGGCCGCGCACGCCGCCCGGCCCGGCGCGACCAGCGCGCGCACCCCGCTATTTCGCCATGAAAGCCGCATAGCCCCGCCTGCACATGACACGCTCGGGCAGACGACTGACCGAGGAGCGGGCGGAGCATGGGCACCAAGGCCGCACGGATCGGACCGTGATGCACTGGACGGTGAAGGTACTGATCGCGGTCGTCGGGGCGGTCGTGCTGGAACGGTTGGTCGACGTGCTCGGCCGCCGACTCGCCGGCGGACGCTACGCGTGGCTCGTGACGCCGCTGCACCGGGCCTGCCGGGTGCCCGCGATCGGAGTGGTGCTCTTCGCCGCGTCGTACGCCACGATGCCGCCCGGGCCCGCGCAGTGGCAGCGAGAACTCCGCCACCTGGTCCTGGCGCTGCTCATCGGCGTCACCGGATGGCTGATCGTCAGGGCCTGCACGTAACCGAGGCGGTCGCCTCCAGCCGACTGCCGGAGACCGCCGGCCAGCGCAGCGTTCGGCGCGCCCGCACCCAGATCCAGCCGGTACGGCGCCTCACGTCGGTGGTCGTCACCGTCCTGGCGATCGGCATGATCCTGCTCACCTTCAGGCCCTTCCGCCTGTTCGGGGTGTCGGTGCTGGGCTCGGCCGGCGTGGTCGGCGCGCTGATCGGGCTCTCCGCCCGAACCGCCCTGGCCAACGCGTTCGCCGGCATCCAGGTCGCCTTCACCGACGCGCTGCACATCGGCGACGTGCTGGTGATCGACGGCGAGTGGGGCCGCGTCGAGGAGGTGAAGCTCACCCACGTCGTCGTCCGGCTCTGGGACGACCGGATGCTGATCCTGCCCCACCACCTACTTCACCGAACGGCCGTTCCAGAACTGGACCAAGCACGAGGGACGGGTGGTCGGCCGGGTCCACCTGCACGTGGACCACACCGCCGACCTCGAAGACCTTCGCGTCGAGGCCCGACGGCTGGTCGAGGCGTCACCGCTCTGGGACCGCGGACAATGGGTCCTGCAGATGGTCGACGCGACCCCGCACAGCGTGGTCATCGAGATCCAGGCGTCCGCCGCCGACGGCCCGAGCGCCTGGGACCTGCGCTGCGACCTGCGCGAGGGCGTGATGCGCTACCTGCGGGAGGAGCACCCACAGTGGCTGCCCCGCACCCACAGCGAGTACAAGCCCTGACCCGAGCCGACCTGCTCCCATCCCCACGGCTTCCGGCACGAGGTCGGCAGTGAACGCCGCCATCCCCAGGGCGACTCCCGCAAGAACCGAGGGAAGCACCTCCCGCCGCACCGATCCTCCGCCGAGGGCCTTCAACTCCGTCATCCGGGCACCGCCGGACAGTTGAGCTTCACGATGCCGCCCTCTACCGGGCGTCCGCCGGCATCGGCCAGACGTCCCGCGAGTCGTTGAATGCCCGTCCCGGTGGTGGCTCGACCGTCAGTGACCTCAACCGGTGGGGTAAAGATGTAACCGCACGTCTCCCGGACCACCACAACCAACCTGCCAGGTACACCACAGCGACCACCGCCACCAGGCCCAGCACCACCAGCGCCACCATGGTGAGCGCCGCTTTGTAGATCACTCGGGCATTCTCGCCCAGCGTGACCGGGCAGGCTATCGACGAAACGCGGCGAACTATCCGAACGCGTCGCCGATTTTGTCGTTCCTCCCCGTCAATGTAGTTGGCGTAGACCCGGAGCAGCACGGCGACGCCGCCGCCCAGGCGCCGGACAACCTCGGTCGGCGGGGACCGGCATTGAGCCAGAGCGAGACCGCCGCGTGATGCAGGTCATAGAGACGGTGTACGAGGGGTGAGGCGACCTGGGCTCCGGTGAGCGCCTTCTCTCGGGCCGGCTTCCACCACCGGTCATAGACCGGAACGAGTCGTAGACGGCTGGACCCAGCCGACTCGACGAGATCAACGACAACGGCCCCCGATCAGCAATCCTGCCTGCTGGTCAGGGGCCGTTGTCGCGCCTGGTGGCGAGCAGAAGATCCGAACCTCTGTAGTTCTCGCGACGGATTTACAGGGCGTCTGCGTTCTTGCTCCCGTCAGCCCTGGTGAGCTGCCGCTTCTCCGCTCTAGCCAGGTGCCGCTTGGCTAGCCGCCCACCATCTGCCCACGCCCACGCCTCCGGCAGGAACAGCCCATCGGGAGGCGCCTTACCAGACCAAACGCCGAACTCGGGCGGCACGTTGATGAGCGCCTTGTCAAGCCGCAACTGCCCCCCACTGAAGGTCGCGCCGCCGAAGAACACCCGCTCGCCACCGAACGTCGACCCCCCGAAGGACACCCGCCCGCCGCTGAACGTCGACCCCCCGAAGGACACCCGCCCGCCGTTGAACGTCGACCCATCGAAGGCCACCTCCCCGCCACCGAAAGTCGACCCCGCGAAGGACACCTCCCCACCACTAAACGTCGACCAGGCGAAGAACACCTCCCCGCCGCCGAAAGTCGACCCCTCGAAGGACACCAACCCACCGCTGAACGTCGAGCCCCCGAAGACCACCTCCCCGCCACCGAAAGTCGACCCCCTGAAGGACACCTCCCCACCACTGAACATCGACCGGTTGAAGCGCACCCGCCCGGCACTGAACGTCGCCCCCTCGAAAGACACTCGCCCGCCACTGAATGTCACGTTCGAGAAGTCGCCACCGTCGAATACCGCGCCGGTGAAGTCGAAGTCAAGGCCGCGCCATGATGTCGGATCGTCCAGGATTAAACGTAGGTGCCTGCCGATGAGCCGGATGACGGTATGACGCACCTCCCGCTCCTCGCGAGCAGCCCGAGCCGTCTCCGCGTCCACGGTCGACGCTTGGCCTTCAGCCTGTTGCGTCGACGCTTCACTCGGAGTCTCCGACGGCGGCGAGTAGGGCATGCGGAGGTAGGCGCAGAGGACATCGATGCAGGTTTGCCGACCCTCCCGCCAGTCATCAGCGAGACCGGCCATGGCGTAGACGCCCGCCAGCCGTACGGCCGCTTTCTCCGACCCGAGCTGCTCGGATGCCTTTGCGAAGCGTTCGTTGAACAGCCGGACACCGTTGCGGTCAGTCTCGGTCTTTGCCCGTTCGTCGGCCGCCTCAGCGAGAGCCTTGGTGACTTCGGCACGCAGATCAGCAGCGTGCGCCAGTTGGTGAGCGAATTCCGCCAGCGCGTTCGTGTGCTCCGCTACTCGCTGCCGACGGTAGGCAACCACCAAGGCTGCGACACCGCCGACGCCCGCCACAACGGCGAAGACGAGCTTCAAGAGGTCGAACAGTGTGGCCGCTGTGACGGTTGCATCCCGTTCAAGGCCAGGCCAACCGGCGTACCAGAGCGCCGCAACGATCAGGCCCCCGACCAGCAGCAACGCAGCCCCAACAGCCGAAGCGATTGACCGGCGGATGCCCCAGAGCCGCAGTTCTGGCACGCGACTATCAGTGGCTGGAATCGAACCAACCTCGACACGGATTTCGGGCCGGGTTGAGTCTTGCGGCGCAGGCAACTCCACCCCCTCCTTCTAGCGCACCTCGTCCACACCAGCGCTCAGCAGGACGCCCGCGAACATCGCCTAGGCCGACAGCAACCTCATCCGAGCGCGTCGCCGATCTTGTCGTTCATGGTGTCGTCTCCACCATCGATGCAGTTGGCGTAGACCCGGAGCAGGACGGCGACACCGTGGCCCAGGCGCCGGGCGACCTCGGTCGGCGGGACGCCGGCATTCAGCCACAGCGAGGCCGCCGCATGACGCAGGTCGTAGGGACGGCGTACGAGGGGTGAGACAACCTGCGCCTCCGTGAGCGCCCTCTCCCGGGCGAGCTTCCACCACCGGTCATAGACCGACTCGGAGAGCGGCCCGCCGTGCAGGCCCCGGAAGAACCGGCCGTCCGGGCCGACGCCGTGATTCTCGATGTGCGCGCACAGTAGCTCGACGAGCCGAGGCGGGATCGGGAGCGTACGCGTTTCCTGCCGAGCCCGGTGCTTGAGGCCGCGCCGCTCGTGCGACCCGCCGTCATCCGTCCAGTGCGACCCTGCGCGCGGCGAGGTGCCCGCGAGCACCAGGCGGCCCCAGCGGTACTCGATCTTCTCGTGATCACAGGACGCCGAAGGCTTGACCGCCACCAGGTCGTCGAAGTCGGTCCCGCAGTCCAGGCAGCGCCCCGGAAGGTCGCAGTCCTCCCGCCGAAGGTCGGCCGCTTCCGAGGGCCGCATCCCCGCGTAGTAGAGGCAGCCGAAGAACGCGGTGACCTTGTCGGCCCGTTTGCCGAGAGATTTCACCGCCTCCAGCAGCGTGGCGACCTGGGCCGGGTTGCCACCACCCGCCGGTCGATGGACTGCGCGACCTCGGGGGCCGTCCACTGCACCCGGTCGATCGGGTTGGAGTCGATCAGCTCCAGCTCGACCGCGTACCCGAGCGCGTTGTAGAAGGTCGCGCGCTTGCGCTGGACGGTGGAGGCAGCCGCGAGCTTGCCGTCCAGGCGTACGCACAGGCTGTCCAGGACCCGGCGGACCAGCGCGGGTGAGTCCAGCTCGACGACCGGCAGCGACGCGGTTTCCAGCCAGGCCAGCGCCGCCGCGTGCTCGGCCGGGATCTCCTCGGACCAGCGACGCGGGTTGAGCCCGTAGAGGTACAGCGCCTCGCGAAGCAGCGCGTCATCCGGACGGCCCCGCTTCGTCGGCCTGGTCAGGGTCACTGTGATCGAGGTCAGCGCCTCGACGATCGACCGGCGGGTCTTGGCCGCCGCCCGGGGCCATTTCATCTCGACGTACGCGCGGCTGTGCGCGTACCAGGTGGTGGGGTTCTTGGTTCTCGCCTCGGACACCGGGCGGCCGGTGGCCGGGTCGAACGGCTCCCCCGCGTTCGACGCCTGCACCAGCTCGGCCCGGAACGAGTGCGCCAGGGCCTTGGTACGGAACATCTCCTCGAAGCGTCGGCCGCTCACCGCCCAGCGGACCCGCCACGGCCGAGCCTTCCGGTCGGCGCGCTTGCCGATCTCCCAGATCTGGACCTCGTAGCTCTTCATGCCGCGTCCTGCTCCAGCTCTCCGAGCCACTGGCCGAGCGCCGACCGGCGGACCCGTAGTTGCCCGTTCGGGAGCTTGATGACCCGTGGCCCCTTGCCGGTCTGCCGCCAGTAGAACCAGGTCGAGCGCGGTACGCGCAGCTCAGCCAGGGCTTCCGGCACGGTCAACAAAGGAGCAATTTACGAGGCATCCGCTCCATGGGAGTCACGGAGCTGGAAGAGCTTCGGCGCCAAGCGAAGGATCTAACGCGGCAGCTTGCGATAGCCGAGCAGGAAGCGGCAGAGGCGGCCGCGAAGGACACACACGAGGTAGTGCGGGTCGCCCTAGAACGGGGTCTTCGTGATCACGGCCTGGACCTGGGCGTCGCCGATCTTCCCGTGGCGCGCCCGGTCGCGGTTCGTCGCGCAGCCCGTCGACCCGGTCGGCCACGAACCGCTTACGCCATTTGTCGACCATCGGCAGCGACACCCCAAGCCGGCAAGATACCTCGCTGCTGGACAGCCCTTGGGCACACGCCAGCACGATCCGCGCCCGCACCGCCAATGCCTGACCCGTCTTCGGCCGCCGCGCCAGCCCCTGCGACACCTCCCGCTCCTCGGCGGTCAACTCCTGCGGCGCCAGATTCGGGCCACGGCCATCACCCATACCAGCAATTCATCAACGAGTTAGCGACTCAGGGCACTAGCAGTCTGCGTTGTCCGGGCGCCCGTCGATGAGGACTGTGAAGGTGGCGGCATGGTCGGGTGCGCCGTCGGCCATGCTGCGTATCTCCAGCCACGCCGTCATCCTGTTGATCGTCTTGCAGTACCGCAGGAAGGCGCCACCGGCGTCACCCTGGTGAATCACGAATTGCCAGCCAGCCGCCTCGATGTCCGGCCCGACGAGGGCGATGAGGTCGCCCAACGCGTATGAGCGATCCACGTTGTACTCACGCCATACGGTCGCAAACTCCGGTCCTGCCGTCTCTTCCCGCTCCCGAGAACCCGGCCGGTGGTCACAGGCCCGCGTGTTGGATGCCTCCTTGAGCAGCCGACCGTTCGGCGGGGTCAGCGAGAATGCCGGATCCTTCTGGTATGCCGTTACCGCGGCAGCTTGGTCGTCCGGAGTGAAGTTGCAACCCCACCAGCGCGTCGTCCGGACTGCCATTGCCGCCAGCGTCAGCAGCACGGCGGCCACGAGAACTCGGACGATAAGCCGGTTATGCCGCGACGGGGGGACCGGGTCACCGTCGTTCGTCGTCAATTGATCGCCAAGTCGGGAAGCGCGGGGGTGGGCTCGTTCATGGGTATCTCCGAGGGGGAGCCGCCGTCGTCGGGCTGTGGTTCACGGGCCTTAAATCTAGCGATGTTCTTCGGGTCGTTCAGGACCCTCGGTGAGGATCTGCTGGCGTTCGCGGATGCCGGAGGTGTGCCGTCCACGGAGGCAGGTACAGGGCCCCGTAGTCGAGGCTGGGTGGAGCCACCGTCCTACGAGGTGGTAGTCGATCGGGTGCTGCCGGCCGGTGAGGCCGACCAGCCTGGTGGCGGCAACGAGGCAATCTGCGTCGATTGGGGTGCCGCGCTCCAACGAACCTGCGGCGAGGCGGACCGGTGAGGCAACCTATGCCGGCGAGGAGTTGGCGCAGGTGAGCGAGGGCGAGTCGGAGGAAGTGGTCTTCAGGCGGGAGAGGCGCCGGTCGATCATGGCATCGCCGACCATGGATGGGCAAGGCTCAAGGGCCTCCCGGTCGAGGGATCTTGCAGTGCCACCCAATCACCTTGGCAACTTTATCGATCGGTGCCCCCAACACCGCCAAGCGGCAGAGGAGCACCCAAGAACATCGTGAGCGGGTCGGCACTCTGGGCGATCTTCGTCGTATGCTGCTGCCACCGCACTTCAGCGAGGTGGACAGCAAGGCGTACGGCATTCCGACTGACGGCACGAACGCCGACGGCGCGTGCCCGGCGAACCCGCCTGGCACTGAGGTAAGCAGGTACACGCCAATCAGTAACGCCTTCTCGCTCGCTAATACCCAGAGTGGCTACACGTTTAACGTCTACACATCGTAATCGATAGGGGCCGGGCGCGCCCGCTCCGGTGCGCCCGACAACCCCCGAGTTGAAGGAGGAGCCGATGAGGTCGGCACGTTCCGTTTTGCGGGTTGCCAGCCTGGCCACCCTTGTCGGCATAAGCCTTTTAACGGCGGCATGCGCGTCCGGAAGCGACCTTGCCGACACAACCCCACCAGCCGCAGCGTGTCAACCAACGGCCGACCAGAAGGCGCTCTTGGAGGGACTGCACAGCAAGGCCCTCACCGGCTATACGCCCGAAGGAACTCGCAGCACCGAGAGTCACGAACTGTCGGCTGCCTGCACCACCAACTGGCCTGAGCCACATGGGGCGGTACCGCCGGCGAAGCGGGTAGCTGCCATTGAAAACGACTACATCACCACGAATGCGATGACAGCTGCGCAACTGGTCGCCACGTTCGGCAAACGAGCCGTCACCGAGGGATGGCAGCCTAATGGCAGTTGGGACGACAGTCAGGGCGACGGAAGCGCCTACGCCGTCTACTGCCAGCAGATTAGCGGTAGCTGGTCCAACTTGTCGGTCTATCGTGGACCGAAGGTGGAAGACACAATGCCGCTGCGAGTCCTTGTCGAGGCATACCCTGGAGTCACGCATTGCCCCGGCCGTCCACAAGACGGCTGATAGCCAAATGTCGGCGGGTTCAGTGAGCACCTGCAAGATCGATGATAATGCCAGTGAGGCACGCCTCGGACCGCTCAATCGGGTAATCTGGCCTTCTCGGTCGCTGGCTTCGGTGTCGAGGTAGCCAACCATCAGGGCTGGTCGCCTGGCCGACAACCGGAGGCGATGGGGCGTTACTGAAGGCAGGAGGTCGACCAGGCCTCCAAGCATGCATCGCCGGATACTGCTGGCCTTGGAGCGATGCCTGCCCGGACCGCACCCTCGTCGACGACGTCGTGATAGGCGAATGGAAGCGGCCCTGGAACTCCCAGGCCAACCGCACGCTCAACGGCATCCCACCAGCCGACCTCTGGGCTCCCGACCCCGGCGGCGCTGGCCAGATCGGCTACGTCTATACCGCCCAATACCGCAGCCGAGGCTGCAGCTCGGTCCGGCTACAGACCTCGCCGTACCCGAGATGACAGATGGCCCCGTCACGCTGTCGCCTTGGATCGCCATCCAATGGGTACTTGCCGGCTATGGCACGCGATGGCAGGTCGGTAGACGGCGAGCACTCTCGGCCGGAGGGCGTCGATGACACCACGGTTGAGGCACTGGGCGAACTGAGCAAGGCCCTGGAGACGATCCACCGGGTACGGGGGCACCTCTACTCGGCGCACCAACTCGTCGGCGGCGCGGATCTCACCCTCGACCGGGTGGTGAGGCTGCTCCGCGAGGCCGGGCACGACGAGGTGGCCGACCGGGTCGAGCACGAACTGTTGGGGCGCAACGTGCTACCCGGCCGGTGGACGTTCCAGATCGTGGAGGAGTTCGACGACGGCTACTACGCCGCGTTCCAGGAAATCGAGCGGGACGCGCGCGAGAAGCTGGCCGGCGGCCGGCGGCACATCTACGAGGCGGAGATGAAGGAGCGGCGGCGTACCCACGGGATGCCGGGGCACGAGGCTACGCCGTAGCTCCAAACGGCAAGCCGTTCGGGATCATCGAGGCCAGGGCGTTGGCTCTCGCCTCGATGATCCTCATCCGCGCCTGATACTCGGCCGGTTCCCGATGCGCGGCCTGGCTGGTGACCTGGCCGGGCCACTTCCGGTAGAGCAGCCCGTACTCCCGGGTGAAGTAACCCTCGCTGACCGCGTTGGCCGCGAGCAGAAGGCCGGTGTCCTCCGAGGCGGGCAGGGCCATCCAGCCGCCCAAGGCGAAGACGAGATCCCGCCGCAGGCACAGCGTCGCCGGGTGCACCGATGCGCGGTAGTCGTTCGCCTGCCAGAACGACAGGACCGCGCCGCGGGCGATAACTCCTCCAGCAGGATCCTTGTCCCAGCCAGCAGTTGACCCGTCGGGTAGCAGGTCGAGCACCCGCGAGGTGGTCCAGCCGATCTGCGGGTGCGCGGTGAACGCGGCGATGTCCCTGGCGAGCGCGCCGGGGGTCAATTGGTCGTCGGCGTCCAGGACCTTGATGAGTTCCCCGGACACCCGAAACAACGCCAAGGTGCGAGCCACGCCAGGCCCACCGGGGCGGCCGGTGCCCAGACTGATCCGGGGATCATCGGGCAGCGCGTCGACCAGTCTGCCCGTCCTCCTGGACGAGCCACTGCCAGTCCCACCCCTCGGGCATCTCCTGCTTGAGTAACGACGCGTAAGCGCCAGCGAGGTGCTCGATGCTGGGCGCGTGGACTGGAGTGATGACCGAGACGAGCTGCGTCAAGTTTTCCACCGTTGGAGTTTGTGGGAGTACACAAGCTCTGTGCGGTCACCCGGCATCACCGCGTCCGCGACCTCGACAACGCGGCCCGTGGTGTCGACCGAGGTCTTCCGCACGGTGAGCACGGAGACGCCTGGGTCGATGTCCAGCAGTTCGGCCTCATCAGGTGACGGCGGCCGGGCCCGAACCACGTCGTCGATCCGGTCCAGCTCGATGCCCAGCGTGTAGAGCTGGTGCTGCGTACCGCCGGGCCATGGTTCCTTGCTCTCGTCGAGCAGGTCAGGGTTCACGGCCACCAGGTCGTACGGCAGGTACGAGTACGACAGCGTCAGCGGCGCGTTCTCGTGGCGGGAGGACGTCCAGTAGACCCGGCGCAGCAGCGGCGTACCCGGCTCGACCTGCAAGGCCGCCGCCATCTCCTCGTCCGCGTCGACGCGGGAGTACTCGGCGTGGAACTTGAGGTCGTCGACGGTCAGGCCGGTGTCGTGCTCGATGGCGTCGGTTTTCAGCCGCTCAGCCTCGTCGAGTAGGACCCGATCCTTCTCCCACTGGTACCGCTCGGTGTTGCGACGGCGTACCCGCTGGCGAGGTGCCCGCACGTAGGTGCCGCGCCCCTGCTCGGCTCGGACCAGGCCCCATTCCCGGAGCTGCCGGATCGCGTTGCGGACGCTGGTGCGGGACAGGCCGGACGTGTCGGCCAACTCGGTCTCGCTCGGCATCAGTGTGCCGGGGGCCAACTCTCCGCTCATAATTTTCGCCCGCAACTTCTCCGCGAGTTGCAGGTAGCGTGGGCGCCAGTCCCGGCCATGCACACCGGTCACCGTACCCCCTAGACGTTCCAACGTCTGCCAGGTGGTCCCACCGGCGGGCCGCTCCGGCACCGCGGGCACCGTTATCCCTGGTCGCGGCGAGCAGGTACGACGTGGGCCGGCGGTACGAGGGGTGGCCATGCCCCGACGGCTGTTGGTGCTCACCGGTCCTCTCCTGTCCGTCCGCGCCAACTGGCCGGCGCTCGCATCACCTGCCGTGCCTGCGTCAGTTCCTCGATGAGCCGGGTCAGTTGCGCTTCCGACAGGAGCACGGCTTGGGTTGCGCCGTACCGGGTGGCGTCGAGCTTGACGGCCAGGTCCCGGCGCGCGAACCGGTCAACGAGCAGTTGGACACTGATCCAGCCGGTCCGCTCCCGCCCGATGGTGGCCATGAAGCCGCGGTGCATCGGGTCGTTCGGACCGCAGCCCCGGCACCACGTCGGGCAACCGGCCGGCGCAGTCGATGTCGCCTGCCGACTCTCGGCCATGACCTCGCCCCCAGTCATCGTCGGCCCCCTGGTCGCCGCCGGCTTGCACCAGCAGAGCGCGCAGTCGCTCGACCAGTTGAGCAGCCTCCGACATGGACAGCTCCGCCCAGGCGTTCCCACCCCGGCACGTCGCGTGAACCGCGATCAGGGGCGCCTGAGCGTCGGCGCCGATGAGGTAGGTGACGACCGTGCCGCTCGTCCGGGTGTCACCGAATCGGTAGATCGGGCCGCGATGGCGGCGGGCCATGTGCGTCATGAGCGGGGGCACGAGGTGGCCGCAGCGGTCCGGGGTGCACCAGTCCGGGTGGCTCGTGACTGCGGCCGGTTTGCTCGTCCGCCTCATCGCTGCCACCGCCCACCGTTGCCCCGGTAGGACTGCGCCAGCGTCATGAGCGGCGCGTACCGCATCGCGGGCAGTTCGCGCGTCGGCGCGGCAGACCACCAGTACGCCGGCGCGACAGAGTTCGTCGGACGCCGAACCGGCGAAACGCTGCTGCTGGCAGCCCGGGCCGGCTGACGCCTCCGGGACCACCAGGACGAGAACCAGCCGCGCCGACGATGAGAGCCAGACATCGCACCTCCACAGGTAGGCGGGGACCGGTGGCCAGCCACGGGGGAAGGTGGCCGGCCACCGGCCGGATGAAGGCACGGCGCACCGTCCGACGCAGACGGGTCGGGTATCGCCGAGCCAACTTTGTCCGCGCGGCTACCGCAACCGGTCCGACAGGACGCCGCGCGTCAGATGCGGCCAGGGCCGGCATGGCACCACCCCTGATACCAGCCGTCACTCTGGTCGCACACCCGGAAACGTACCTACAAGTGGACGTGTTGTCCATACGCCGAAACGGGTCATCTGGTTGGCACTTGGTAACACAAGTGCCAGGTACGGTGAGCGGGTGCCCACCCCGCACTACGGACAGCCCCGCTATCGCGTCATCGCGGACGAACTGACAAAACGCATCGAGAGCGGCGCCATCCCGCCCGGAGCCCTCTTGCCAGCCGAAAGCGTGCTCACCGCCGAGTTCCGAGCCAGTCGCGGCACAATCCGGCAGGCCATCGCTGTTCTTCGAGAAAACGGGTTAGCAACCACCGAACACGGTAGAGGCACTTTCGCAAACGTTTACCCCAGGGACGACACTTCGGGCGGCCGACCCAACGGATTAGAAACCAGGCAACGCGAGGTTATTGCCGATGCGGAGCTTGCAGCTCTGTTCGACATCGAGGTTGGAACGGCACTAATCGAGCATGAGAGTGTCATGCGGAAGGGAAAACAAGTAGATACGGTTACCCGAGCCTATCGGCTCCGTCCACCTAGTCAAAATGCTGAGCCTTAGGGCGCATGCTCAGACTTCATCGTGTCGCCCACCGCATCTGCAAATCCTCACGGCAGCCGTGCAAGCAGGGGCCATCCGCCCGTTAGGCGCTTACGCGGATACCTGGAAGCCAACCATGGCGTCTACCAGATCGTTCACGAGCTCTACGCCTGCTCGCCCAGAAACCGCGAACGCGATCTCGTCCAGACTGCTCCTGAAGAGCCTGGCCCGGCGGGGATTGTAAAGACTAATCTCATCCACCGTCTGGCTGGACGCATACTTCATAGCACAATAAATCAGCACCTGGCGCAAATCAGTTCCTCGGAATGGGCGCGCAACCGTCTTGACCTCAATGAGGTGATCCCCATCCGCCATGTCACCAAAAGCCGAACTCACTACCCCGCAGCCAGGAACGGGGTAAAAGTAGACTGGCCCATGCAGCGTTCCCGCAAGCCTCAACAGATTCTGCTGAATCAGCACAACCTCAAGTCTCTCCGACTCGGCTAGCGGGACATCGCCGAACTGACCACGCGGCAGCAGCGATATCAAATCGCTAGCAGCCCGTTCCGCGGCTTCGTCGTGTTCAAAGAGGGGCGCGTCGACTGCAGCGCGACGAAAAGCAGTTTCTGCAATCACGGCGCTCCTGCGGCCGTCGTGATTTAAGCGCACGGGCCTACCAAAAGGTGACTCGTTCTCATTGATCCAGCGAACGACCTGCTCCATCATAGGCGCATGCTGTCGCCAGATAGAGCCTTGAAGCGAGAATCGGCGAACGGAAATCATACGGGGATCATCCATCCAGGGCTGTTAAAACGATCAGCCGCCCATTTTTGGACAATATCATCGAAAGACCCAACCTCGGGCTTATTCGAGCGCCGCCAATGGCTTCCTTCATCGCCTAACGCATAGCTCGCAACTCTAAACGCCCGCTTAACCCAGGCGTGATCCGTGCCGAAGGAATGCTTCCTCTCACTGAGCCAATACCTTACGTTCCACCTCGCCAGTGCAAGCACAATATCACGCTGAATGTTGGGTGCGGACTTCATCCCATATCCATGGAACGAACTATAGGTTCGGATTAACATCCTTTCATTAAGGCTGTTCCGTCCAGCAGCGAGCACCCTGACGATATAGGCAAGGTTGAGGTCGTTCTTCGCGATGTAATGCTCCGCCTCTACCAGCCCTCTCACCGTCGCCTGAATCTCATCCACCGCGTCTCGATCGTCGATGTCATCGATACACTGACGAACGGAAAGCATAACCTGAGGGATGATAGGGGCAAGCGTCTCTACATTCTCCAAAAGCGATATGATCGCTTGGATCCGGCTTTCCTCATCCATATACCTCAAGGCGCCAACCAGCTTCCTCGTCAGGCTAACATGGATGCGGCCCTTCGTTATCTCGTCTCGCAGCAAGCTCAATACATCGAACTCGGATATCTGGGCCATCATGCGTTCGTAGTCGTCGACGGCAGTCGTAGAGTACGGGTCGAAGTGCAGCCGGAGTCCCAGGAATTTGCCAGCGCTGGCAGAATCCCCCTGCTGCTGCGACTCCATGATGAGTTGATACTCCGCCGACGTCATAATCCGCGTTTTGGCCTTCTGAAGGGAAAACCCCTCGTTTCTCATCAACTTCTCGGAAAGCATTCCGATGCATCGGTGGGCTGACTGCAAATCGTTGACGAAGAAGCGATAGTCGTCTGCATATCGGCAGAACTGTCCCGCATGAGCCTCAGCCAGCAGCAGCCTATCTACCTGATTAAGGACCAATTCCGACAGCAATCTCGCCGCATTCCCCCCGACCGGAAGCCCATAGGAGGTTCCGCCACTTAGCTTGGTGAGTATCGAGATGATCTGCTTAGAGCGTTCCTTGCTCGGATCGTCGATATCCCGTAAGGCGTTCTCAAGTCGGTGGTGGTAGATCCGGGAGTAGAAGTCGGCAATATCTACGCTGACGACATATGCGTGCCTAAGGGCTAGCTCATTGCATCTATCTTGGAACGACTTCCACCCGTCCAGCTTGAACATGCCTAGGCTGGGATCAGGCTCGTAGCGGTAGGAGAAAACTGTCTGCTCCTCAGGGCTGATCCGCGAGTCCTCGATGGCAGGAGCGAGTGACTCTACTACTCCGAGGAGGTAGGCGTTCCAGAGGGGATCTATTTGGGTGGTCCACCTGTAGCCGGCGTAGCCTACTGGAGCCAAAGATGAATGGCTGGTAATGGGCGAACGCGCCAAACTTCCCTGGAAATCCGCGGCTATACCCTCCAAAAGATCAACGATTGATTCTCGACAGTCATGGAAGACGTGGTTTTCGAAAGGAAACGGGAAGACATCCGTATCGCCTTTAGTGGCAACGTTCGCAACAGCTCGCTCAAGGGCCACGCGCTCAATCAGGGGCATTAGAACCTCGAATATCTTTCCCGTCGGACCGACCAAGATAACCCGAGCCCCACGGGAATATCAAGTGGATATCCGGCAAGCGCAAGGCTTCCCGGGTTCCTTTTGGGAGCTTCGCCTGATAGATCTGTTACGTCCAATAGTCGAGTTACGCCACCTATAATCTTTTGTGGATCCAGCAGCAGCGAGATTCAGTTACCAAAGGCGCCACACCAGGCAGATGACCATGCCCGAACCCCATCCTCTGGACTGCCGAATTGCTCTAGTCATGATCAAGGCACCGCGCTTCGCGCGGTGCAGGGGCGGTGAGCCCGGCCGGCGGCAAGCCGCCCCGGCCGCCTCCGGCGCCGGGGCGGTCAGCCACCGACAGCCGCCGGGTACCCGCCCCGCCCTGACCGAGAGAAGGCCGCGATCACGCCAGGCGGTACGGAAGCCGAACGGGTCGGCCTGGTCGCTGCTCGGGGCTTCCGGCTGCCGCGCCAGTCCAACCCCGGGACTGGCTTGCCCCCGGCCTGTCTCCCGCAGCCACCGCGGGCCGCCAGGCAAGCCTCTCAGCCGGCCCGTACGCCCGCGCCAGGCAGCCACCCACCCCGATCTCCTGGGCAGCGGGCACCAGGCGTCAGAAGCATGATCGACCCGCCCACGATCTGCCCACAGCGAGTCGTAGACGACTGGACCCAGCCAGACTCGACGAGATCAACGGAAACGGCCCCCGATCAGCATTCCTGCTGGTCAGGGGCCGTTTTCGCACCTGGTGGCGGGTAGAGGATTCGAACCTCTGTAGCTTTCGCGACGGATTTACAGTCCGCTCCCATTGGCCGCTCGGGCAACCCGCCAGGGCATCGCCGCCTCGGCGTACCGCGGCAGCGGAGCCAAGGATAGCGGTTGCTCCCCCGCTCTGCGCAACCGGGTACCGTCAGAGGGTCGTGCCGCTGGTCAGTGGACGACGCGTACGTGCAGACCGCCGGACAGCAGGAGCATGAGCATGGCAGCCAACCCGTCGTTCGACATCGTGAGCAAGGTCGACCGTCAGGAGGTCGACAACGCCCTCCGCCAGGCGGAGAAGGAGCTCGCGACGCGGTTCGACTTCCGGGGGACCGGCGCGGAGATCTCCTGGTCGGGCGAGGAGGCGATCAGCCTCCAGGCGGAGACCGAGGAGCGGGTCCGGGCCGCCCTGGACGTCTTCAAGGAGAAGCTGGTCAAGCGGAACATCTCGCTCAAGTCGCTGGACGCCGGCGACCCGCGTTCCTCCGGGAAGGTGTTCAAGATCGACGCCAAGGTGATCCAGGGCATCGACTCGGACAAGGCCAAGGCGATCAGCAAGAAGATCCGCGAGGAGGGGCCGAAGGGCGTCCAGGCCCAGATCCAGGGCGACCAGCTCCGGGTCACGGGCAAGAAGAAGGACGACCTCCAGGCCGTCATCGCCCTGCTCAAGGGCGAGGACTTCGGCGTCGCCCTCCAGTTCACCAACTACCGGTAGAGCGGGGCTCAGCGCGAGAAGATCAGGTACAGGACCAGGGTCACCAGCGCGCTGATCAGGATCGAGCCGAGGCAGCCGACGCGGTTCGAGAAGAAGACGAACATGCCCGCCCGGGTACCCGCCGCGGGCGGTCCGCAATCGGGCCACGACGGCCGGCGGAACAACGGTTCCGCCGGCCCGGTCGTCGCCGGTCAGGCGGCGAGGGTCTGCTCGGCGCGTACCGCCGAGGCCTCCGCGCGGGCGATCGGCCCGGCGGGGAGCGCGGCGACCACGGCCCCGACGGCGACCGCCGCGCCGGCGAACAGGAACGCCCACGGCACGCCGCCCGCGTGGTCCACGATCAGCCCGGCGACCGCGCCGCCCGCGGCGCTGGCGGCCACGGACATGGTCACGACCCAGGTGTACGCCTCGTTCAGCATTCCGGCCGGAGCGATCCGCCCGACCAGGGTGTTCTCCAGGGTCAGCGCGGGCGCGAGGGTGGCCCCGCCGACGACCAACGCGACGCCGAGTGCCGCCGGGGCGGGCATCACCGCGAAGACGGCGAAGCTGGCGGCCACGGCGGCGAGCAGCCAGGCGAACTGCCGGGTCATGTTGGGCGCGGTTCGACGGGTGCCGAACCAGAGCCCGCCGATCGCGCTGCCGACGCCCCAGACGGCCAGCAGCACGCCGGCGAGGCTGTCGGGGTCGCCGGTGGGCTGGTTCCCGGCGAACGCCGGCACGGTGACCCCGGCCGCGCCGAACGCGAGGCCGAGGCAGGCGACGCAGAGCAGCAGCGCCGGGAAGCCGCCCGCGCGCAGCGGGCCGAGCCCCCTGGCGTGGTGCTCCTGCGGGTGCGGCCGCCAGCCGCGCATGGCCCGGCCGAGCGCGACGGCGGTGGTGCCGACCAGGGTGACCACGGCGGAGCCGACCAGGGCCGCCGTCGCGTCGGCGAACAGGACGAAACCGGCCACCAGCAGCGGGCCGAGCACGAAGACGACCTCGAACAGGGAGGTCTCCGCCGCGAGGGCGGTGTTGCGCAGGTGGTACCGGCCGGAGGCGGGGCCGGTGAGGTCGTTCCAGGCGCCCCGGATCGCGGCGGTGAGCGGCGGGTACGTGGCGCCGGCGACCGCGGCGGCGAGGTAGGTCAGGGCGAGGCCGCCGGCCCCGGAGCGGCTCGCCCAGAGCAGCCCGAACAGGGCCAGCGGGTGGGCGACGGCGGTGGCCAGCAGCACCGGGGTGGGGCCGACCCGGTCGGCGATCCGACCGGCGACGGGGCTGAGGGCGGCGCCGGCGAGGGCGTAGATGCCGCCCGCGACCGCCGCGAGGGAGTACCGCCCCGTCACCTCCTCCACCAGGAGCAGCAGCGCCAGCGACGTCATGCCGATCCCTAGCCGGCCGACGATGCCGAGGATCAGCAGCATCGGGGCGCCCGGAATCCGCCACACGCCCAGGTACTGGCGCAGTGCGGCCACGGTGAACCTCCAGGGGATGTAATGAGCGCGGGACGTTTCGACCCTAACGCCACCCCTCGTGCCAAGTGAACCGGTTATGGCGGGTGTCTCGTGGCGTACACGCCGATCCGCCCGTGTCCGGCGGACCGGGCACGGGCGGATCGGCGATCGGTTGGGTCAGCGCTGGAACTACACGGGGCCGGCGCCGGCGGCCATCCGCTCCAGCCGGGCGACCCGCTCCTCCATCCGCGGGTGGGTGGAGAACATGGCGGCGATGCCGCCGCCCCGCCGGAACGGGTTGTCGATCATCAAATGGGCGGTGCTGGTGAGCTGCCCCTGGGGCGCCAGCGGTCGGCTCTGCGTGCCCATGTGGATCTTCCGCAGGGCGCTGGCCAGGGCCAGCGGGTCGCGGGTGAGCCGGGCACCCGACTCGTCGGCCTGGAACTCCCGACTGCGGCTGATCGCGAGCTGGATGATCGTGGCCGCGATGGGGCCGAGAATCAGCGTGAGCAGCAGCACCGCCGGGTTCGGGGCGTCCTCGTCGTCGGAGCCGCCCAGCGGGATGAACCAGGCGATGTTCGCCAGCATGGTGATGATGCCGGCCAGACCGGCCGCCACGCTGGAGATGAGGATGTCGCGGTTGTAGACGTGCGACAGCTCGTGCCCGATCACCCCGCGCAGCTCGCGGTAGTCGAGGATCTGGGTGATGCCCTGGGTCACGCAGACCGCCGCGTTCTGCGGGTTCCGGCCCGTGGCGAACGCGTTGGGCTGCGCGGTGGGGCTGACGTACAGGCGGGGCATGGGCTGCCGCGCCTCGGTGGCCAGCTCGCGGACCATCCGGTACAGCTCGGGGAACTGTGCCTCGCTGACCGGTTGCGCCCCCATCGAGCGCAGCGCGAGCTTGTCGGAGTAGAAGTAGGTGACGCCGTTCATCAGCAACGAGGCGACGACGGCGATGACGAGTCCGCCGCTCCCGCCGAACCAGTAGCCGACCGCGAGGATCAGCGAGGTCAACAGGCCGAGCAGCGCTGCGGTCTTGAGACGGTTGTGATGCACGATCACTCCTTCGGTGCGCGGACCGCGCCGGGTCCGCCGACCGGTTCAACACACCGGTACCCGTCAACCATCCGGCTCATGGCTGGGAAATGCCTGGCAGCGGCTGTGAGTTGGCTGAACGCCCGGGCGGACCCGACGCCGCCTCGCAGGCCCAGGCGCCCCGGGCCGCCGGGGCGTCAGCGGCCGGCCAGGTCGAGCACCAGTTGCGGGGCGAGACCCACCGCCACGGCGACCACGGTGGCGACGGCGAGTGTGACGGCGACCGCGCGGGCCGGCGACCGCGGGCCGGGCCGGTCGCCGTCGGACGCGGGCGCGGCGCCGGCCGGGGCGTACAGGAGGGCGGCCAGCCGCAGGTAGTAGGCCAGGCCGAGCACGGCGTTGACCGCCACGACCAGGGCGAGCCAGCCGGCTCCCCCGTCCAGCAGGGCGCGGACCACGGTCACCTTGGCGAACAGCCCGGCCAGCCCCGGCGGGAGGCCGGCGAGGCCGGTCAGGGCCAGCGCGAACGCCGCGCCCGCCCAGGGCCGCCGCCGGGCCGCGCCGCGCAGGTCGTCGAGGGTGCCGCCGTCGGCGTCGGCCGGCCGCAGCGCCACCACCGCCGCGAAGGCGGCCAACTCCAGCAGTACGAAGAAGACGGCGTACGCGACGGCGGCGGCGTACGCGGTGGCGCGGGCGTCCCCGGCCCGCCCGGCTGCCAGGGCCAGCGCCCCGAGCGGGGCGAGGATGTAGCCGGCCTGGGCCACCGACGACCAGGCGAGCAGCCGGACCGTCCGGCGCTGGCGCAGCGCGACCAGGTTGCCGACGGTCATCGTGAGCACGGCGAGCAGGGCCAGCACCGGGCCGGTCGTGGCCGGCGGCAGGGCGTGCTCGACCACGGCGAGCAGGGCGACCAGCCCGCCGAGCTTCGACGCGGTGGACAGGTACGCCGCCACGGGCAGGGGCGCGCCGTCGTACGTGGCCGGGGCCCAGGCGTGGAACGGCACGGCGGCCACCTTGAACGCCAGCCCCAGCACCACCAGCGCCACGGCAGCGGTGGTCAGCGGCACGTCCAGCAGCGCCGGCCGCTCGGCGAGCGTCGCGCCGAGCCGGCCCAGGTGCAGGCCGCCGGTGACCGCGTACAGCAGCGCCGCGCCGAGCAGGGTGAGGGTGGTGGCGACCACGCTGACCACGAAGAACGTGACGGCCGCCTCGGCGCCGGCCAGGCTGCCCCGGCGCAGGCCGACCAGCACGTACAGCGGCAGGGTCAGCGTCTCCAGCGCGACGATCAGGGTGATCAGGTCCCCGGCCGCGCCGAGCACCACCCCGCCGGTCATCGAGCAGGCGAGCAGGAAGCAGTACTCCCCCGCCGGCGTCCGGCCGGCCCGCAGCAGCGGCCCGGACAGCGCGAGCACGCCGAGGGTGAGCAGCGCGAACAGCGCCCCGACGAGGGCGGCCCGGCCGCCGAAGACGTACGAGCAGTCGGCGCCGACGCAGAACGTGCGGCGCGCGGCGCCGGTGCCCACGAGCGCGGCGCCCAGCGCGGTGGCGACCGAGCCGGCGGCGGCCACCGCCACCGTCGCGGCGGCCCGGGCCACCAGCAGGTCGGCCAGCAGCACCAGGACCGCCGTGCCGGCGGCCAGGTACGCCGGGAGCAGCGCCACGTTGTCGACGCTCTGCACGAGGCTCATACCGTCACTCCCGTTCTCACCGGACCGCCTGCAGCAGGGCGGCCACCGGGTCGGACGCGACGCCGAGCACCAGGGCCGGGGCGAGCCCGACGGCGAGGGCAAGCAGCACCAGCGGGGCCCACGCGGTCAGTTCCGCCCCGGCGAGGCCGGGCGCGAGCCGGCCGACCGCCGGACTGGGCCGGCCGTGGGTGACCCGGCGCAGCAGCCGCAGGAAGTACGCGGCGGTCAGCGCGCCGCCGACCGCGGCCAGCACGCCGAGGACGGTCCAGAAAGTGCCGCCCCGCTCGACGGCGGCGACCACGGCGAACGCCTCGCCCCAGAACCCGGCCAGCCCGGGCAGGCCGAGCGAGGCGACGGCGGCGAAGCCGAGCAGCCCGGCGAGCCGGGGCGCGGTCTCCCGCAGCCCGGACAGCTCGGCCAGCGACCCGGTGCCCGTGCGGTCCTTGACCGCCCCGGCCAGGAAGAACAGCAGCCCGGTGATCACCCCGTGGGCGATGTTGCCGATCAGCGCGGCCTCGATGCCGGTGGCGGTGAGCGTGGCCACCCCGAGCAGCACGAACCCCATGTGCCCGACGCTGGAGTACGCGATGAGCCGCTTCAGCTCGTCCTGGGCGAGGCAGACCAGGGCGCCGACGAGAATCGCCGCGACGGCGAGCACCCCGAGCACCGGGGCGGCCCAGCGGGCGCCCTCCGGGGCCACCCCGACCGCCACCCGGATCAGGCCGTACGTGCCCATCTTGAGCAGCACGCCGGCGAGCACCACGCTGCCGACGGTGGGCGCCTGGGTGTGGGCGTCGGGCAGCCAGGAGTGCAGCGGCCACAGCGGGCTCTTCACCGCGAACGCCAGCCCGAGCAGGGTGAACGCGGCGAGCTGCGTACCCCGGGACAGGCCGGACCCGCCGGTCAGCGCGACGATGTCGGCGGTGCCGGCGGCGGCCACCACCACGTACACGCCGACGAGCAGCAGCACCGAGCCGAGCAGCGTGTAGAGGACGAACTTGCGGGCCGCCCGCCGCCGGTCGGCGCCGCCCCAGCCGGCGATGATCGCGTACATCGGCAGCAGGACGACCTCGAAGAAGAGGAAGAACAGCACCAGGTCGAGGGCGAGGAACGTGCCGAGGATGCCGACCTCGACCACCAGCAGCAGCGCGACGAGGGCCCGGCCGCTGCCGCCGCCGTCGGGCACCTTCCACAGCGTGTACGCGCAGCAGAGCAGCGTGAGCAGGGCCGTCAGCACCACCAGCGGGTACGAGATCCCGTCCACCCCGACGTGGAAGCGCAGGTCGAGGCCGGGCACCCAGGGCAGGTCGAGCTGGTGCCAGGGCCGCACCGCCGGCGGGGGCCCGTACGCCATCCAGCCCCGGCCGCCGGCGGCCAGCGGCAGGGCCGCCAGCAGGGTGAGGCCGGCTACCAGCGTGCCGACCAGGCGGGCCGCCCGGTCGCGGGGCACCGCCGCGACCAGGGCCGCGCCGGCCGCCGGCAGCGCCAGCACGGCGCCGAGCAGGACCTGTCCGAACGTCATGTCACCAGCCTCCGAGCAGCACGGCGGCGAGCCCGATCAGCAGCGCGCCGGCCAGCACCCCGGCCGCCGCCCGGGGCAGCGCGGCCCGGTGCAGCCCCGCCAGGGCCCCGCCGAGGCCCCGGGCGGCGCGCCCGCTGCCCTCCACGGCCCCGTCGACGACCCGCTCGTCCCCCGCACGGGCGACCCGGGCCAGGGCGGTCACCGGGCGTACCACCAGGGCGTGTTGGACGTCGTCGAGCCGGAACCCGGCGGCGAACACCGGCCCCAGCGTGCCCAGTGCCCGCGCCGGGTCGCCGGCCCGGTCCCGGCGCCAGCCCGCCCAGGCCACACCGGCTCCGACGGCCAGCAGGGCCAGCGGCAGCAGCACCCCGGGGCCGAGGTGGGCGAGGTCGTGCCCGAACCCGGTCAGCTCCCCCTCGGTGGCGGGGGCGAGGAGCCGGTCGGTGAACGGCGGCAGGAACGCGGCCAGGCCGAGCAGCGCCGCCGGGACGGCCAGCACCAGCACCGGCCAGCGCATGAGCGCCGGCGGGTCGTGCGGGCGGAGCAGCGGCATCCGGGTCTCGCCGAGGAAGGCGCGCAGCAGCAGCCGGGTGGCGTACCAGGCGGTGACCGCGACGCCGAGCAGCCCGGCCAGCCAGACCAGCCAGGCCACCCACGCGGCGGCCGGGCCGGCCCCGTCCAGGGCGGCGGCCCCGGCGGCGGCCAGCACGCCGTCCTTGCTCCAGAAGCCGGACAGCGGGGGCACGCCGGCCAGCGCGCCGAGGCCGACCGCCGTGGCCCAGAAGGTCACCGGCATGGTGGTACGCAGCCCGCCCATCCGGGACATCAGCGTGGTGCCGACGGCGTGGATCACCGCGCCGGCGGCGAGGAACAGCAGCGCCTTGAACGCGGCGTGGCTGAGCAGGTGGAACAGGGCGGCGGTCGGCGCGCCGACGGCCAGCGCCCCGGTCATGTACCCGATCTGGGAGACCGTCGACCAGGCGAGCACCCGCTTGATGTCGTCCTGGGCGGTGGCGGCGAACGCGCCGAGCAGCAGGGTGACCGCGGCCATCACCCCGAGCACGGCCAGCGCCGCCGGGGCCCGCTCGAACAGCGGGAAGAGCCGGGCGACCGCGTACACGCCGGCGGCGACCATGGTGGCGGCGTGGATCAGCGCGGAGACCGGGGTCGGGCCGGCCATCGCGTCCGGGAGCCAGGTGTGCAGCGGGAACTGGGCGCTCTTGCCGGCCACCCCGGCGAGCAGCAGCAGGCACGCGGCGGTCAGCGTGCCGGTGGCGTGGTCGTGGGCGAGCACGTCGGCGATCCGGAAACTGCCCGCCGAGACGCCGAGCAGGGCGATGCCGAGCAGGAAGCCGACGTCGCCGACGCGGGTGACCAGGAACGCCTTCATCGCGGCGGCCGGCGCCTCGGGCAGCCGGCGGTCGTGGGCGATGAGCAGGTACGAGCAGAGGCCCATCACCTCCCAGCCCACGAGCAGCATGATCAGGTCACCGGCGACGACGACCAGCAGCATCGCGGCGGTGAACAGGCTGATCTGCGCCGCGTACGGCGGGTAGCGATGATCGACCTCGACATCGTCGTGCGGCCCGCGTCGCAGGTAGGCGACCGAGTAGACCTGCACGGCGAGGGCGACCGCGGTCACCGCGACGGCGACCAGCGCGGCCGCGCCGTCGAGGCGGACGCCGAGGGTCACCCGCAGCCCGCCCAGCTCGACCCAGGTCGTCGAGGTCTCCACCGGATGCGCGACGAGGGCCAGCAGGGCGAGCGCGACCAGCAGCGCGCCGGCCGCGCCGGCCACACCGAGGGCGATCGCGGCCCGCCGGGCCCGGTCCCCGCCGACGGCTGCGCCGCGCGGCGACGGCGGCAGCAGCAGCCCGGCCAGACCCGCCGCCAGGGGTACGGCGGGCAGCAGCGCCCCGAGGACACCGGTCACCGGGCCACCTCCCCGCCTGCCGGGGCCGCCTCGGCGGCCTCGTCCCGGCCCCCCGCCGGCTCGGTCAGCGGCACCTCGTCGACGGCGACGCTGGCCCGCAGCCGGTAGAGCTGGAGCACGATCGCCAGCCCGACGCCGATCTCGGCGGCGGCGAGGACGATCACGAAGAGGGCGAAGACCTGGCCGGCGTGCGGCAGTTGGGACCGGACGGTCGTGTCGGCGGTGACCAGGATCAGGTTGACCGCGTTGAGCATCAGCTCGACGGCCATCAGGACCAGCACCGCGTTGCGGCGGCGCAGCACGCCGTAGACGCCGAGGCCGAACAGCAGCGCGGCGGTGACGTACGGGATGACGGGCCTCACCGCGACCGCCCGCCCGGTGTGCCGGGACCGCCGGGCCGGCCGAGGTCGGCGCGGGCCGCGCGGGTGGCGTCGCCGCGGGTGGCGTCGCCGCGGGTGGCGTCGCCGCGGGTGGCGTCGCCGCGGCTGGCGTCGCCGCGGCTGGCGTCGCCGCGGCTGGCGTCGGCGGGCCGGCGGCCGATGTCGGGCCGGGAGAGCACGATCGCCCCGACCAGGGCGGCCAGCAGCAGCACCGACAGCACCTCGAACGGCAGCACCCAGGACCGGAAGACCTGCTCGCCGAGGCGCTCGGCGGTGCCCGGCTCGGGCAGCGCGACCCGGTACCAGCCGAACGCGTCGACCAGCAGCCCGGTCAGCCCCAGCCCGACCCCGCCGCCGATCAGGGCGGCCGGCCAGCCCGGCCGGTCCAGGTCGTCGGACGCGCCGATCGGGGCGCGGGTCAGCATCACCGCGAACAGCAGCAGCACCACCACGGCACCCACGTAGATCAGCACCTGCACCCAGGCCACCAGCTCGGCGGTGAGCACCAGGTAGCTCCCGGCCAGCGCGCCGAGGCACACCACCAGGTACAGGCCGGCGCGGACCAGGTGCCGCGTGGTGACCACGAGCGCCCCCGCGCCGACGGCCACCGCGCCGAGGGCGAGCAGCAGCACATCCGCCCCGGTCATGAGGCCGGGCCTTCCTCCGGGGCGGCGCCGGGCTCCGGGCGTACCCGGGAAGGGGCCGGACGCGCGGCGGGGCCCGCGGCCTTGCGGGCGGCGGTGGTCTCCTCCTTGGCGGGTTCGCCGTGCGGGTCGTGCGCGGGCGGCGGCGGGACCGTGGCCATCCACTCGCCGAGGTGCTCCTTGTCGTGCAGCAGGTCCCGGATGTCGTACTCGGCGTACTCGAACTCCGGCGACCAGTAGAGCGCGTCGAACGGGCACACCTCGACGCAGATGCCGCAGTACATGCAGAGCGAGAAGTCGATGTCGAACCGGTCGAGCACGTTGCGCTGGCGGGGGCGGGCGGCGCCGGGCACCGCCACCTCCTCCTTGTGGGAGTCGATGTAGATGCACCAGTCGGGGCACTCGCGCGCGCAGAGCATGCACACCGTGCAGTTCTCCGCCAACAGCGCGATGACGCCCCGGGAACGCGGTGGCAACGCGGGGGCGACGTCCGGGTACTGCTGGGTGGTGGAGCGGCGGGTCATCGTCCGCAGCGTGACCGCCAGCCCCTTCACCAGCCCCTGGCCGGGGACGCTCCGCTCGCTGTCGGGCGTCGCCTCGCTGCGCTCGCTCATTGGTGCACCTCCGCGCAGAACCGGCTGATTCGCTCGCTGCGCTCGCTCATGCCGCCCATCCTGCCCTGTGGCCCCGGCGCGCGCGACCACCACCCGGCCACAGCGGCGGTACGTTGGCCGTGGGGAGAACGACCGCACCTGGAAGGAACCGTCGATGACCGCCGCGCTGCACGACGACTTTCCGCCGCCGGGCGAGTGGACGACCGACGACCTCGACCGCCTGCCCGACGACGGCCGCCGTCACGAACTCCTGGACGGAAACCTCATCGTGTCGCCCTCCCCCACGCGACTCCACCAGTCCATCGCACTCATGCTCGGGGCAGCCTTGCAGGAAAGCTGCCCCGCCGATCTCGACGTGACCCAGGGCGTCGAGGTCCGGCTCTCCCGGACCCGCGCCTTCATCCCCGACGTGCTGGTCACCGAGCTGGACGCCGCCTCGCGCAACCCGTCTTACTACCGGCCGCACGAGGTGATGCTGGTGGTCGAGATCGTCTCCGAGGGCTCGCGGAGCATCGACCGGGTGCTGAAGCCGGCGCTGTACGCCGAGGCGGACATCCCCTACTTCTGGCGGATCGAGACCGAGGCGGGCATCGTGGTGCACGCGCACAAACTCGACCCGATGAAGCGGATCTACGTCGAGCGGGCCCGGATGACCGACGGCGTCCTGCTGCCCGAGCCGTGGGAGATCGACATCCCGCTCGACCGGATCACCCCCCGGTCACGCCCGAGAAGCTGACGCCTGGCGGCTCGGCGCCCCCGTGGCCCGCGCCGGGTGGGCGCGCCGACCGGCCGTGCGACGGACGATCCGCCAGGATGGGTACCGGACAACCCGGCGGACGGCAGGGAGGCGACGTGGGCGACACGGCAGGCGGGACGACCGACGGGAAGTACGTCGAGCCCGGTGGGGAGTTCACCCGCGACCAGCGGTACATCGCCACCCGGATCACGGCGGACGGGCGGAACGGCTGGCCGGTCGAGCCCGGCCGGTACCGGCTGGCCGTCAGCCGCGCCTGCCCCTGGGCGAACCGGCTGATCATCGTACGTCGGCTGCTCGGCCTGGAGGACGCCCTCTCGATGGCCGTCGCGGGCCCCACCCACGACGCCCGGAGCTGGACGTTCGACCTGGACCCGGGCGGGCGGGACCCGGTGCTCGGCATCGAGCGGCTGGCGGAGGCGTACCACGCGCGCTTCCCCGGGTACGAGCGGGGCATCACGGTGCCGGCGATCGTCGACGTGCCGAGCGGGCAGGTGGTCACGAACGACTACGCCCGGATGAGCCTGGATCTGTCGACCGAGTGGACGGCGTACCACCGGCCGGGGGCGCCGGAGCTGTACCCGGACCGGCTGCGGGACGAGATCGACGAGGTCAACGCGGTGGTCTTCACCGACGTCAACAACGGCGTGTACCGGTGCGGGTTCGCCGGCAGCCAGGAGGCGTACGAGAAGGCGTACCACCGGCTGTTCGCGCGGTTGGACTGGCTGAGCGAGCGGCTGGCCGGGCAGCGGTACCTGGTCGGCGACACGATCACGGAGGCGGACGTCCGGCTGTTCACCACCCTGGTCCGCTTCGACCCGGTCTACCACGGGCACTTCAAGTGCAACCGGAACAAGCTGACCGAGATGCCGGTGCTCTGGGCGTACGCCCGGGACCTGTTCCAGACCCCGGGGTTCGGCGACACGGTCGACTTCGACCACATCAAGCGGCACTACTACGAGGTGCACCGGGACATCAACCCGACGGGCGTGGTGCCGCTGGGCCCGGAGCTGTCGGGCTGGCTCACCCCGCACGGCCGCGAGGCGCTCGGCGGCCGCCCGTTCGGCGACGGCACCCCGCCGCCCCCGCCCGCCGAGCGGGTCGACCCCGCACACACCCCGCTGGGCTGAACCTCCCGCACGCACGCCCCACCCGGGCACTCGGATGGGGCGTGCCGTTCCGCTGCCGCGTCCCGGGCCGGCGCACCGCACGACGCCACCACCCCCGGGCGCCGGCCGACCGCCGCACCGGCGCCCGCGTCAATCGATGCGCCCCGCTGGTTATTGCCTTATTCAATTGAAGATGGTCGAATTATGGGGATCCGTGCCGCCGGCTCCCAGGGGGCCGCCGCCGGACAACACCGTCCACAGTGGAGGAGGTTTCGTCTTGCGGAAGCCAGGTGGCAGGACCCCCAACACCGCCGCGGGGAACCTGATCAACTCGGGCGTGCAGGCGGTCTTCATCGCCGGCAACTTCAACACCGACGCCTGCACGAACGGCCCGCGCTCCGCCCAGGGCGTCACCGTCGCCGCGACCGACAGCGCGGACAACCGGGCGTCGTTCTCCAGCTACGGTTCGTGCGTCGACGTCTTCGCCCCCGGCGTGAGCATCACCTCCGCCGGTATCGGCCTCGAACACCGCGGTCGCGTCCGGCTGGTCGGGCACCTCCATGGCCGCCCCGCACGTCACCGGGTGGCTGGCGCGCTACCGGCAGCAGTTCCCGAACAACACGATGGCGCAGGCCAAGAGCGCGTTGATCACCGCCGCCACCACCGGCGTGGTGAAGAACCCGGGCCTCGGCTCGCCGAACCGCCTGCTCTACGCCGCCCCGTGACCGACCCGCCCGGCCGAACCGAGCCGGGCCAGGAGGGGCCCCTGACCGGGCCCCTCCTCACAGCGCCACACGGACGGCGGCCGTGAGGACGAGCTGACCGAGGGAGAGCGGGACGAGGACCAGCCAGCAGAGGCGCTGGAGCTGGTCCTCGCGCAGCCGGGGGTACGCCACCCGGAGCCAGATGATCACGAACGCGACGGCGAAGACCTTGAGCAGGGTCCACAGCCAGCCGAGCTGCGCGTCCGCGAACGGGCCCTGCCAGCCGCCGAGGAAGAGCACGGTGGTCAGCGCCGCGATCACCACGATGCCGACGTACTCGGCGAGCAGGAAGAACGCGAAGCGCAGGCCGGTGTACTCGGTCAGGTACCCGAACACCAGCTCGGAGTCGGCGATCGGCATGTCGAACGGGGGCCGCCGGATCTCGGCCAGCCCGGCGACGAAGAACACCACCATCGCGGGCGCCTGCCAGAGCAGCCACCAGGGCTCCCACGCCTCGACGATGCCGGAGAGGCTCAGCGTGCCGGCCGCCATCGCCACCGACGCGGCGGCCAGCACCAGCGGCAGCTCGTAGCCGAGCAGCTGGGCCGCGCCGCGCAGCCCGCCGAGCAGGCTGTACTTGTTGGCCGACGCCCAGGCGGACATGAGCACCGCCACCACGCCCACCCCGACGACCGCCAGCACGAAGAACAGCCCGATGTCCAGCGGCTGGGCGACCAGGTCGCCGGGGCCGAGCGGGATCACCAGCAGGGCGAGCAGGTACGGCACCAGGGCCACCACGGGGGCGAGCCGGAAGACGGCCCGGTCCGCCTCGCGCGGGGTGACGTCCTCCTTCTGCACGAACTTGATCCCGTCGGCGACCAGCTGCGCCCAGCCGTGGAAGCCGCCCGCGTACATCGGGCCGAGGCGGCCCTGCATGTGCGCCATCACCTTGTGCTCGGTCTGCCCCACGATCAGCGGCAGGGTGAGGAAGGCGACCAGCACGCCGGCCACCCGGAGGACCAGTTCCAGCCAGTCGGGCATCAGGCCGTACCTCCGCTGTCGCCGTCCGACGGGGTCGTCGGCCCGGCCGCGCCGGGCGACCTGCGGGCGGGGCGTTCCCGGGCCGGGCGTTCCGGGGCTGCCGGGCGTTCCGAAGCGACCGGGCGTTCCGGGGCGGCCGGGCGGGCCGGGGCTGCCGGGCGTTCCGGGGCGGCCGGGCGGGCCGGGGTGCCGCCCCGCGGGCCCTCGCCGACTCCCGCCGCGCCGGCCGGCGTGGGCGTCGGGCCCCACTCGCCGGGCGCGGGCACACCGGGCGGGCGGACGGGGCGGCGCCCGCCGCCGGCCTCCGACTCGCCGGGCTCCTTGGCGCCCGGCCACGGCTTGGCGACCCGGGAGGCGAGCACGAACTCCTTGCGCAGCGGGTGCCCCTCGAACTCCGGCGGCAGCAGCAGCGGCGCCAGGTTCGGATGGCCGTCGAAGCGGATGCCGAACATCTCGTACGTCTCCCGCTCGTGCCAGTCGGCGCCCGGGAAGACGTCCACGACCGAGGCGACGCGCGGGTCCTCCCGGGGCACCCGGGTCCGCAGCAGCACCCCGTGCCGGCGGCTCGTCGACCACAGGTGGGCGACCACGTCGAACCCGTCGGCCAGCTCGTCCACTGCCGACAACCAGTCGAAGAAGTCGCAGGCCAGGTCGGCGTCGTCGCGCGCGGCGCGCAGCGCGTCCCGCCAGGCGCCCGGCGGTACGTCGACCGTCGCGCGGGCGTACGCCTGGCCGCCCGAGATCCCCACGGTCACCGCGTCCTCGGTCAGCCCAGCCGTTCGCGCGAGCACCGTCCGCATCCGATCGGCGACCTCTTCCGGCGTCATGCCCGCGATCCTACGGGTCGGCCCGGCGCACGGCCGGCGTCAGGACGGGCAGCCGACCCGCTGGAACAGGACGTCGGGGCTGGCCTGGCCCCGCCACACCGGGTTCAGCCGCAGCGGCAGGGCGGGGGCCTGCCACGCCACGAAGAAGTCCAGCCTCCCCCGGTAGCGCCGGCTCTCCGGATTGGTCCGCAGCCGGCCGTTGAGGAAGTCACCGACGACGCGCTGCACGGCCGGCCGGCGGACCAACTGCCCGTGGATGCCGTAGACCTCGATCGGGGGAACCTGTGGGAGGCCCAGCGGCGGAAGGCGCGGCCGGCCCGGCGGTCAGCCCGTGCGCGGCCGGCCTGGCGGTTTCGGCCCCGCGACGTGGCCGGCCGGGGAAGATTGAACGGTGCGCGCTGTCACTGTCACACCGGGTAGCCCCAACTCGCTGCGGTGCGATCCGGACTGGCCCGAGCCGGTCACGGCGGAGGGCGGGGTCCTGGTCGAGGCGCTCGCGGTGGGGATCTGCGGCACCGACCACGAGATCATCGCCGGGCACTACGGCGAGGCCCCGCCGGGCGTACGGGACCTGGTGCTGGGGCACGAGTCGCTAGGCCGGGTGCTGGAGGACCCCAGCGGCACGCTGCAACCGGGCGACCTGGTGGCGGGCATCGTCCGGAGCCCCGACCCCGTGCCCTGCCCCAACTGCGCGGTCGGTGAGTGGGACATGTGCCGCAACGGGCGGTACACCGAGCACGGCATCAAGGCGTTGCCCGGCTTCGCCCGGGATCGCTGGCGGGTGCAGCCCCAGTTCGCCGTGGGCCTCGACCCGGCGCTGGCCCGGGTGGGCATGCTGCTCGAACCGACCAGCGTGGTGGCCAAGGCGTGGGAGCACATCGAGCGGATCGGAAACCGGGCGGAGTGGCAGCCGCAGACGGTGCTGGTGACCGGGGCAGGGCCGATCGGCCTGCTGGCCGCGCTGCTGGCCGTCCAGCGGGGGCTGACCGTGCACGTTCTCGACCGCGCCACCACGGGGCCGAAGCCGGACCTGGTCAGCGCGCTCGGCGCGACGTACCACGCGACCCCGGTCAACGAGCTGGACTTCGAGCCGGACGTGGCCGTGGAGTGCACGGGCGCGCCGACGGTGGTGCTGGACGTGATGTGCAAGGCGGGCATCAACGGCATCGTCTGCCTGACCGGGGTCTCCAGCGGCGGCCGGAAGATCGACTTCGACGCCGGCTCGCTGAACCGGGCCCTGGTGTTGGAGAACAACGTGGTCTTCGGCTCGGTGAACGCCAACCGCCGGCACTGGGACATGGCCGCCGCGGCCCTGGCCCGGGCCGACCGGTCGTGGCTGGAGTCGTTGATCACCCGGCGGGTGCCGGTGGGGGCGTACGCCGAGGCGTACCGCCCCCAGCCGGACGACATCAAGGTGGTGCTCGACTTCACCGCCTGAGCCAGCGGCGCGGCGCCGGGGCACCCGCCCCCCGCCGGGCCGTCGGAGTGGCCCCGTGAGCCGCCGGAGCGCCCCCACCGAGCCGCTGGAACGGCTCCGTGAGCCTCGGAGCGCCCCGGGTCAGATGCCGGGGAGTCGGCCGTTGCGGAACAGGTCGACGAAGAGCTGATGGTCCTCCCTGGCCCGCAGGCCGTACGCGTGGGCGAACTCGACCAGGTGCGCGACGAACCCGTCGGCGTCGGCGTCCACCGCGGCCACGACCGCCTCCTCGGTGGAGTAGTCGACCAGGTCGTGGCTGGACTCGTCGTCGGCCACCGAGTGCATCCGGGCCACCGCCCGACCCAGGTCGGTCAGCACCCCGGCCAGCTCCTCCGGCTCGTTGACGTCCGCCCAGTCCAGGTCGGCCGCGTACGGGGAGACCTCGGCGACGAGCTGGCCGGCCCCGTCCAGCTCGGTGAAACCCAGCCACGGGTCGGCGTGCGCCTGCAACGCCCGCTGGGACTCGGCCGTCCGGTGCCCCTGGTGGCGGAAGTAGGAGCGGACCCGCTCGTCGTCGACGTACCGGGCCACGGCCGGGACCTGGGCCTGCTTCATGTAGATGACGACGTCGTTCTCCAGCGCCTGGGTGTGCCCCTCCAGCAGCAGGTTGTACGACGGCAGCCCGGCCGAGCCGATGCCCACGCCCTTGCGCAGCACGACGTCCTTGATGTGCGACGAAACCGGACGCAGCCGGGAGGTGGAAGCCGGCAACGTGTCCAGATACGCCTCGAAGGCGGCGCACACCCGGACCCGGGTGTCGGCGTCGACCTCGTACACGCCGTCGCCGAGGGAGAACCGGCGTTCGTAGTTGTCGATCGTGGTCTGCGCGGCCAGCAGGTCGACCCGGGTGTTGAGCCGGGCCTGCTGGAGCACCCGGCGCAGCACGCCGTCGGCGTTGTCGAGGGTGATCGAGCCGATGGCGTCGTCGCCGCCGGCGGCGATGGCCCGCAGCTCGGTCAGGTACGACCCGGCGAACCCCGTGACCAGGTCGCTGATCGCCTGGTCGGAGAGCGCCTTGGCGTACCCGAGCAGGGCGACACTCGCGGCGAAGCGCTTCAGGTCCCACGTGAACGGCCCGACGTACGCCTCGTCGAAGTCGTTGACGTTGAACACGAGCTGCCCGGAGGCGTTCATGTACGTCCCGAAGTTCTCCGCGTGCAGGTCACCGTGGATCCACACCCGGCTGGTGCGTTCGTCCAGGAACGCCCCGTCGGCGAAGTCGCCGCGCTGGTCGGCGTAGAAGAGCGAGGCGCTGCCCCGGTAGAAGGCGAACGGCGACGCGGCCATCTTGCGGAACTTGCGGCGGAACGCCGCCGGGTCGAGCGCCATCGACGCGCCGAACTCGTCGGTGAACACGTCGACGATGAATGCGGACCGTTCGTCCGCGGACTGGGTCATGGACCGCAGGCTAGCCCCAACGCCGCTCGGTTAAGGTCCGGCGGGTGTTTCGCAATGGTTTGTGATGATGTCGATCGCGATGGTGGCTTTGTAGCTATGCCGGTCTACGTTG